>JBEGRN010000037.1:0-11217 GCA_041180425.1 Verrucomicrobiota bacterium | reverse complement strand
CAGGGCGGTCCGGGCGCCGGCCAGCTCTGCAAGCTCGCTAACCAGATCGCCATCGCCTCCGGCATGGTCGCGATGGCCGAGGCGCTCGCCTTCGCGCGCGCGAACGGGCTGGAACTGGAAGCCGTCCTGAAGGCTCTTTCGGGCGGCGGCGCCTCCAGCTGGGCCCTGCTGAACTTGGCACCGCGCGTCCTCAAAGGCGATTTCGCCCCCGGCTTCTATGTGAAGCATTTCGTTAAGGATATCCGCCTCGCCCTGGACGTCTGCCGCGAACAGCAGCTGAGCCTACCTGGCTTGGAACTGGCCGGCAGGATGTATGAGGAAACCTTGGCCGCTGGCCATGGCGACCTCGGCACGCAGGCTTTGGTCCGGCGTTATTTCGAACTCGCTTAGCTGAGTTCCGTGCCTTCGGGCGGCGGCACCGCGCGCAGCTGGACCGAGTCGATGACCTGCGGACCCAGGATGACGTTGGTGACGATCACGAGCACTTGACCAGGTTGGCACAGCCCTTCGTTGCGGAGGCGGACCAGCGCGGCCGTGATGTTTTCGTCGGCCTTCGGGCTGAAGGGCATCTGGAAGGAAGTGACGCCCCACAGGAGGGACATCTTCCGGTGGACCGCTTCTTCTTCCATGAACGCGTAGATCGGGGAGCCGACGGCGCGGAGGGAGGAGAGCGTGCGGGGCACGTCGCCGTTGCGGGTAAAGGCGATGATGCCGGCGTTGCCGAGGTCCTGGGCCAAGCTGGCCGCGGCGCGGAGCAGCTTGATCTTCGGCGTCTCGTGGGGCTGTTCCGGGGAGAGCACGATCGGCAGTTCGCGCTCCGTGGTGGAGGCGATGCGCGACATCACCTCGACGCAGCGGATCGGATGCTTGCCCGTGGTCGTCTCGCCGGAAAGCATGACCGAGTCGGCTAGTTCGAGCACGGCGTTGGAGACGTCGGTCACCTCGGCGCGGGTCGGCACGGGGTTCTGGATCATCGACTCCAGCATGTGCGTGGCGACGATCACCGGCTTGCGGGCGGCGATGGCCATGGCGACGGCCTTGCGCTGGATGAGCGGCAGGGTCTCGTAAGGGATCTCGATGCCGAGGTCGCCGCGCGCCACCATCAAGGCGTCGGTCGCCTGCAGGATCGCGCCGAGGTGCTCGATGGCCGACTGGTCTTCGATCTTGGCGATGATGTGGGCCTTGGAATGGTGCTCGAGGAGCAGGGCGCGCAGCGCGTCGACGTCGGCCGCTTCGCGTACGAACGAGAGCGCGTAGAAGTCCACGCCGACTTCGCAGCCGACGGCGACGTCGGCGCGGTCTTTGTCGGTGAGGGCGGGGAGGTCGACCTTGACGCCGGGGAGGTTGATGTGACGGCGGCTGCCGAGCGGGCCGGGTTGTTCGACCTTACAGCGGAGGCGGTCGGCCTTCTGTTCGAGCACGCGCAGCTGGATCAGGCCATTATCGACCAGGACGACCCCGCCGACCGGGACGGCGGTGATCATCTTCGGGTAGTTGGTGGGGATGACGAGGGTGTCGCCCTCGGCCTTGGCATCCGTGGAGCCCGTGACGTCGACGAGCTGGCCCGTGGTCAGTTGGGCGGCTTCGGTGCGGGCGCCGGTGCGGATTTCGGGGCCTTTGATGTCCATCATGACCGCCAGCTCCTTGCCGACCTTTTGGCTGACTTTACGCACCCGGGCGACCGTGGCCCGGACCCACGCGTGATCGGCGTGGGCCATGTTCAGGCGGACGACATCGGCGCCGGCTTTGATAATCGCCTCTAAATTGGCCTCGGACTCGGTGGCCGGACCAATCGTGAACGTGATGCGGGTGTGGCGGAAAGACTTCACGGCTAAATGACTAGATATGATGGATGGGTAAGCAAGGGAAAGCGGGACCCCGGCCAGACTTTAACCATCCCCCGATGGGGCAAAGATTGACCTAATTACGACCCGCGCACCGCCCGCAGGTCGCGTTTCGCTTTCATCATGTCCTCGAAGAAGGTCGTCCGTTCGAACGGCCACTCCGTGCCTTCGACGAGGCGCCAGCGCGGATGCTGCGCGAGGTGCTCGCGGGTCCACGCGTGGTACGCTTCGGAGTCCGTGCGGAAGTGCAGCTCCGCATCGGCCGTCGCGTGGTCGGCTAAGCGCGTCAGGTTTTCCGGATTGATGAAGCGGTTCTTCTGGTGGCGCTTTTTGGGCCACGGGTCTGGGTAGAGGATGAAGATCTTCGCCAACTGCTGCGTCGGCAGCAGCGCATCGAGGAATTCCGTGGCCTCCGCCTTGAGGAACACGACGTTGGCCAGTTTGCCTAAGGACTGTTTGCGCTGCGAGCGTTCGACACGGTGCGTGATCAGGTCGATGCCCACGCAGAACTCCGCCGGATGCGCGGCGGCGTAGGCCGCGAGCCAGTGGCCGTGCCCGCAGCCCAATTCAAAGGTGATAGACGTCTGGCCGGCCAGGGCGGTCACTAAGGTCGCACGGAGTTTGGCCACGTTCGCCTCCCGCCGGGCGTCGGCCCAATCCTTGCCCATGACTTTGGTCTGTTCCGGCATCGCCTTGGTTAAGGAGGGGAAGCGGGTGGGTGGCAAGGTATTGAAAGGAGGGGATAGGGGATGGGTAATAGGGGATAGGTAATAGGGGATAGGGGATGGGGGATAGCGGATAGGGGGTGGCGGTTAGGAGCCTAGATAGGGCTAGTGCCGCGTGCTGTCCTGTCGTCGGGTTGCGAATAACTCCGGCTTCCCATGAGGGTAGGGTTGCTCTCTGTTAAAGGCCTATGGCCAAGGTTGACATCGAACTCGTGCAGAAAGTCCTCAAGGAAAACGGCGTGGACGTGCGTTTGGCTGCGGCCATCCTTAACCAGATCCGCGAAGCCGCGGCGGAGGACGTCGTCGAGCGCGAGAAGCCGGCCAAGAAGCAGCACCTCGTCCTCGTCAGCGAACCGGAAGAAGGCTTGCCGAAGGACCTGGTCGGTTGGGTGGTCCAGATCCTCGAGGACGACGATCCCCGCGAAGTCGCCGAGAAGATTGCGGACACCGCTTCGGCGTTCAATAACACCCCGAAGGGCGAGCGCGTTCCGGTGACCTCTTTCGGGGACGCTTGCCAAAGCTTGCCGCCGAAGCTCCTGAAGGAAAAGAACGTCTGGGTGAAGACGCGCGAGCCCGTCCGCATTTTCGCCGTGAAGAATTCCTTGGGTCGTCGACGCGGGCGCGGCGAGTGATTTCAAAATCCGCCCGCTAATGCGGACTATTATCTGAAAAACGCTTCTTTTGGTGTTTTTTCAATGGTGCGGTGTCGTTAGACAATCCAAACCGCTGTTTTTCCGCGGGGTCGATTCGTCTCGCCTCAGCGGATTCTGCTCCGCAATCTCGGCGTGTATGAAGTTTAGGAATTTCCCGATCTACCGCATCGAATGGATCACGTCCATTTTCTTGATCGGCACGGCCTTGTTGTCCCTGACGGTGGTGCCTTGGTTCTTGTGGACCCAGTACCACCTGGAAGCCGGCGCCCCGGGTAAGGTCCAGGGCTGGGCTTTCATCTGGGCCCTGTTCGTCTTCTATTACTACGCGACCGGGTTCGGCATCACCTTGGGCTACCACCGTCTCTTCTCTCACCTGTCCTTCAAGGCCAAGTGGCCCGTGAAGCTCTTCGTCCTGCTCTTCGGTGCCGCCTCCTTCGAGAACTCGGCCCTGGATTGGTCGGCCGACCACCGCATCCACCATAAGCACGTCGACGAGGACGAAGATCCCTATGATATCTCCAAGGGCTTCTTTTACGCCCATATCGGCTGGCTGCTCTTCCGCCTGAAGCCGAAGCCCCCCGTCACCAACGTCAAGGACCTCGAAGCCGACCCCCTCGTGATGTGGCAGCACCGCTACGTCCAGTGGATCGGGTTCGCCGTCGGTTTCGTCACCCCGACCCTCCTGGGTTGGGCGTGGGGTTACTTCAACGGCTATGAGTCCCCTTGGATGACCGCGCTGGCCGCCTTCCTCATCGCCGGCCTCCTCCGCACCGTCGTGGTTCAGCAGGGCACCTTCTGCATCAACTCGCTGTGCCATATGTTTGGTCGTCGCCCTTATTCGACCAGCCACAGCGCTCGCGACTCCGGCGCCGTGGCTTTGCTCACCTTCGGTGAAGGTTACCATAACTACCACCACGAGTTCCAACACGACTACCGCAATGGTGTGAAGGCTTGGCAGTTCGACCCGACCAAGTGGATCATCTGGTCCCTCGAGAAGATTGGCATGGTCCAAGACCTCCGCCGCGTCCCCGACGCCCGCATTCTCGCCGCTGAACTCAAGGAGAAGAGCCGCACGCTCGGGACCGACATCGACAAGTTAGCCGCCCGTCTCGACGCCCATACCCGTGAGCTCAAGGCCCGTACCATCGCGGCCGCCCATGAGCTGGCCAAGGAACTCGCTGCCCGTTCGGAAGCCCTCAAGGAAGCCGCGTTGACGAAGGCGGATGTCGGCGCCGAAACGTTGGCAGAACTGCGTGGCCTCCTCCAGGAAGCGGCGGAAATGCTGGAATCGCTGCGCCGCGCGGATGCCGGCGCGACGGCCTAAGCCCCACTAGCCGTTCCGTCGGCACGACTCCACCAGTTTGAGGACTTGCGCCTCGATCTGGGGGAGGGCGTCCGTCGGGAGCGCGCAGTCGATGTCATGGACTTGCCAGTATTCGATGCGGTCGGCCCATTCCGGGTGCGCCTTGAGCATCATGGCGTAGTGCTCGTCCTTTTTCAGGGCGATGGAGCGGTGGGCCCGGGCTAGGTCTTCGGGCCGCAGCTGCACAGGCTCGGGGCCGGTATGTTCCTCGGAGATGCCGAGGTGCTGGAGGCGGGCCCGCGTGTCGACCGAGATCCGGGTGGGCTCGTCGGCCACCATCGAGGTCAGCAACCCGCGGGAAAAAGCCCGAAAACGCAGGTCCTCCCGCTGGGCATGCCAATTGAAAAGGGCCTCGGCATGGCGGCTCCGGTAGAAGTTGCCCGTGCAGATGAAGAGCACGTGGGGATGAGAATCTGCGCTTGAGCGGGAGGACATGCTCGGTAAAGTCCGTCCAACATAACTCCACCGTCATGGCACGCAACCTGTTCGTTCTCTCCGCTCTCTCTTTGGTCCTCGTTGGCTGCTTCGGCCCCGATAAGGCCCCTAGCCCTGTCACCGACGGCGCTCCGGCCTTCACGGGTGGTCCCACGCTGGTCGACAACGGCGGCCTCAACGGCGGTCTCGTGCCGACCGCACCTCTCCCGACGGCCGCGCCGACGACCAAGCCCGCCACCAAGGCTCCGACCAAGAAGGCGCCTGGCACCAAGCTGCCGATCGAAAAGGCCGGCAACAAGTAAGCGCTTTGGCGGCCGCTGGCCGCTTACAGCAGCGAGACTTCGGTGACGAACGTCTCGACCCGACCGGGCTCCGCAAAACGGAGCCCGTTCTTGTGTTCGGGGCTGTTGGGCGGGCCCATCCAGGGCTCGACGCAATAGAACGGCGCTTCGGCGTCCGGAGTCCAGGTCACCACGGTCGTCCACGCATCGGGGATCGGTTCTTCCCCGACCTTCACCGTGAGGTTCTCTTCGCCGGAGCGCGGCCCGAACGACACCGTCGCGTCCTTGAGGTTGGTGAAGATGCAGTCGGGCAGATGCGGGTCGTCGAACGAGAATTCGGTCCGGCCTTTGAGTTCGCCGAAGGGGATGAGCTTGCCGTCGGCGGCGTGGCGCCACTGCTTCTTGGAGCCGATTTTGAGGAGGTAGTCGCGCCGGCTGAGGCCGGCATGCCAGGGCAGCGTGAAGTAGAAGTGGTGCCCGGCGCACCAGGGGAGCGGTTGGCTATCTTGGTTTTCGAACTCGAACGTGCAGCGGAGGAAGAGCTCGCGGAACTCATAACGGATGCGGAACTCGTAGGCGAAGGGGTAGCAGGCGCGGGCACGGTCGTCGGGTACCAGGCGGACCAGCGCATGCCGGTCGCTGCTCTCGATGATCTCGAAGCGGCAGTCGCGGGCGAACCCGTGCTGCGGCATCGGACGCTTCACGCCGTCCGCGTCTTTCCAGGCGAACTTCTCTCCGTCCGCATAGTTGCGGCCCATGAACGGGAAGAGGATGGGATTGCCGCCGCGGACGAGGCCGATCTTGTCGGGCGAAAAATCCGCGCCGGCCGGCCAATGGAGGATTTCGCGGTCGCCGGTCGGCAGGCTGAGGCGCCAACGGAGCAGGCGTGCGCCCCGGGTCAGGCAGGTCTCATAGGTCGAGGCGCCGACCCGCCAACGCTCCATCGGTACGCCGTTTTCTTCGTAGCTCTGCATGCGCCGAGCAAACGTCGGAAAGGCCCGGAGGCAAACGCGGACTTGCGGGGGTTACTTCTTGGCGAAGCGGTAATGGCAGACCATCCACTCCGAGCCACCTCGGTAGTTCCAGAGCTCGGCGCAGGCCATGAAGAAGACGCGCCAATAGGCGAGCCACTTGCGGGCGTGGGCCGGCCCGTAGGTCTCCGCGAAGATGCGCAGGACTTCCTCGCGGTGCGCATCGGTGTTCTGCAGCCAATGCTCGGCGGTCTGGCCGTAATGCCGGCCCTCGACTTCCCAGTGCGTCTCGAACTTCAGGTCGTCCTGGAAGCGCATCGCCAAGTCGTTCGACGGCATGATCCCGCCGGTGAAGAAGTGGCGGGACATCCAGTCGGTCCCGTCCTTGGGCTCGAAATGGTAGGCGATGTCGCGGTGGGTGAAGACGTGGAAGAAGAGCTTTCCGCCGGGCTTGAGCCAGCCGCCGATGCGGCGCATGAGCTCGGCCCAGTTCTTCATGTGCTCGAACATCTCGACGGAGACCACCCGGTCGAAGCGACCGGCTTCGGCGGCGAAGAGGTTCATGTCCTGCGTGAGGATGCGGACGTTGCGGAAGCCGCGCTTGGCGCATTCGCCTTCGATGTGGGCGCGCTGGGAGGCCGAATTGGACACGCCGGTGATGCGGGCGTTCGGGTATTTCTCGGCCATCCACAAGGTGAGGGAGCCCCAGCCGCAACCGAGTTCGAGGATCTCCATGCCATCCGCCAGTTCCGCGCGCTTGCAGGTGAGCGCGAGCATGGCCTCTTCGGCCTGCGCGATGGTTTCCTGTCCGACCGTGTAGAAACAGGAGGAGTATTTCAGGCGCGGGCCCAGGCAGAGTTTGTAGAAGGCCGCTGGTACTTCGTAGTGCTGATCGTTGGCGGCTTGGGTCTCGACGGCGACCGGCAGGGAGCGGAGCTGTGCCGCGAAGCGGTCGACCTTGCGGGCGCGCTCGATGTTGTCGTCTGGGCGTTCGTCTTTGAGCCGTTGCTTCAGCAGACGACGAATACCCCAACGGATGGCGCCGTCGGGCAACAGGTCTTTGGCCAGGATGGTGTCGATGAGCGGCACGGCGGGGAGAGTGTCGGGTCGCGGGCGGTAGGCAATCCGGACGGCGGGAAATTATTGCTGGGGCTGCTTGGGCCAGAAGGCCGGGACCCGTTCCTGATACTCGGCGTAGGCAGCGCCTTTGGAGGCCAGGAGCTGGGCTTCGGTCAAGGGGATGCCCGTGACATGATTGAGCAGGTAATACATGACCCCGGCGCAGGCGAATCCTGGCAGGCCCCAATAGGTCTGGTTGAAGGCCAGCAGCGCGAAGCCGACCCAGATGAGCCATTCGCAGAAGTAGTTCGGGTGTCGGGTCCAGGCCCAGAGGCCGACCGCGCAGACTTGGCCGCGGTTCGCGGGGACACGCTTGAAGGCCGCCAGTTGCGCGTCGGCCACGGCCTCGCCGAGCATGCCCATCGCGAAGATCACCAAGCCGGCCCAGTGCCAAGGCGCCAAGCGTCCGCTCTCGTGCGGCGCGGCCCCGGCGGCAGAGATGAGCGGGAGCAGCAGCAAGGCGAGGGCCACCGCTTGGTAGAGGTAGAAACGGTACATCTTCAGCCCGGTCCAGCGTCCCCACTCGGCACGCATCTTCAGGTAGCGACCGTCTTCGCGATCCAGATGCCCCAGTACGCGGATCGCGAGGTGGGAGCCGAGGCGAAGGCTCCAGACCGTGGTGGCGGCGGCGAGCCACAAGAAGGCGTCCTGCGCGTTCCAGCGGAAGGTGGCCAAGATCCAGATTCCGATGAGCGCGAACCCATAGGCCCACGCCACGTCGACGATGGACCAGTTGTTCAGCACCTTGGCGACGACCCAGGTCGCCGAGAAGAACAGGCCCGCCAACAGCAGCACATAGAGGAAATCAAAGAGAAGCAGGCCGAGGGGGCTAGGGTTCATGGGGCGGAGGAAGGGGCTGGTGGGCAGAAGCGCCGGAAGAGCGGCACGAGCGCGAAGTAGAGGGCGACGCACGTGAGAGGCACGACCAAGACCCACCCGAGAAGCCCATGGGCATAGGCGAGGCCGAACTTTGCCACGAAACCCCAGAAAGACCTCTGGAATTCTTCAACCAGCAGGCTGGGGCTGAGCGGCAAGGGTTCCGCCCCGGTGAGCGCTTCTCCGAGCCGAACGAACGGCACCAGGAGGAGTAGCTGCAACGGGTAGGCCAAGTGGTTCACCGTCTGCATCACGATATGGTTCAGGCGGAAAAGCCGGCCCGCGAGGAGGCAGAGCACCGTCGTCGTGCCGAGGATGGGGTTGATGGCGAGGGCGAAGCTGACGGTGACGCCAGCCGCCAAGCCTTCGGCCGTGAGCCCACGCTTCACCTGCGCGATGAGCGGTTCCACGACGCGGCGCGTCAGCCAAGCGCGGACTTTGCCCATCAGGCCTCCTTGCGGGTGAAGAAGATGGCGTCGAGCGTCGCGTCCGCCGGGGCTTGGTACAGGCAGAGCAACGCGTAGCCGGCGATGGCGAAGTTACCGAGGACCATCAGCGCGACGAACCACCCCAAGCGGGCGAGGCCGGAGCGCTCACGCCAAGCCACGTAGAGCCAGAAGGCGAGGAAGCCAAAATAGGCGTCGAACATCGTGGCGAGGCCCCAGGGCTCGCTGCAGACCGTGACGTACCCGTGGAGCACGTTCAGGCCGGCTTTGCCCTTGAGCTCGGCATACTGCGGCAGCGACGTGATCGTCGGAGCGGTGCAGGCGTACCACGACACCCAAGTCATGGCGGCGAGGACGAAGACGAAATAGGCGATCAGGGCGGGGCGGGCTTTCATGTTAAAGGGAAGGGTGGTTGGGGCGGACGTAGACGGCCTGGACGACGCCGATGTTGCGGTGCGCGAACGCGGCCTCGCAGTAGCGGAAATACAGGCGCCACTTGCGGATGAAGCGTTCGTCGAAACCCATGGCGCGGACTTGGTCCAACTTCGCCTCGAAGGCTTGGCACCACGCGTCCAGCGTGCGCGCGTAATCGAGCCCGAACTCCTCCAGTCGATGCAGTTGGAAGCCGCTCTCCTGGGTCATGAGCTGGTTGACGCGGTTGATCGAGAGCAGCAGCGAGCCTGGGAAGATGTGTTTCTGGATGAAGTCCACGCCGCGGCGGAACTCGTCGTAACGGCTGTCCGGGCAGGTGATGTATTGGAAGGCCGCGATGCCCTCAGGCTTAAGGAGGCGCCCGATCGACGTGCAGAAGGCGGGGAGGTACTTATGGCCGAGCGCTTCCATCATCTCGATGGAGACGCACTTGTCGTACTGCCCTTGGTGGTCGCGGAAATCCTCCAGCTTCACCGTGATGCGGTCGGAGAGGCCGGCGGCGCGGATGCGTTCGACCGCGAGGTCGTGCTGCGCCTGGGAAATCGTCAGGGACGTCACGCGGCAGCCGTACTTTTGGACGGCGTGCAAGGCCCAGCCGCCCCAGCCAGTGCCGATCTCGATGACGTGGTCGGTGGGCTTCAGTTGCAGGAAGCGGCAGAGCGCGTCGTTCTTGTTGGCTTGGGCCTGTTCCAGCGTGTCCGCGCCTTCCCAGCGGGCCGAGGAATACATCATCGACGGGTCGAGGAAGAGCCGGAAGAAGTCGTTGGAGACGTCGTAGTGCTCGGAGATGTTGCGGCGGACGACCTTCTTGGAGTTGGGCCGCAACAGGTGGCCGATGCGGTCGGCGATGCGCAGAAGCCCGAGGGCGGCGCCGCGGGCGGCGGAACCGGACATGCCGGGAGTCTGGTCGACGTTCTGGATGAAGAAGCCGATGACCGCGCGCAGGTCGGGGGAATCCCATTCTCCGTCCATGTACGATTCGGTCAGGCCGATGTCGGCAGCGAGCACGATGCGCCGGAAGAAGTTCTCGTCCGTGAGGCGGATTTCCGCCGCGCGTCCTGCGAAGGCAGGGTCGCCGACGATGACCATTTCGCCCGTGGGGAAGGTCAGCCGCAGCTGGGAGCGCCGCATGCGGCGGAGCTCGCGCAACACCAGTCGCCGGGCCAAGCCACCGCGGTTGCTGGCCTCGTCGAGGCTGAGGGAGGTGGGGGCGGTCATTCTTTGCGGAGCAGTTCGGGGGTGGGGTGGCGCAGGTTGCGTTGCAGGGGGATGTCATCCCCCTTGCGGCGGAAAGGAAGTTTTTTCACCAGCCAAAGCCAGGCGGCGTGGAGGTGGATCAAGGCGATGACCTTGAAGATCAGGAGCGGCACCTTGACCGTCAGCCAGAGGAGGCGGGCATCGGTCAAGGGGACGGCTTGCCCGGTCCAGGTGCTGATCAGGGTCTTGCGGCCAGCTTCATAATGGTCGACCCCGACCGCGAGGCGTCCGTCCGGGGCCCGTAAGGTAAACTCGAATTCCGTGTCGAGGCCCGAGAAAGGGGAGACGTAGAAGCGCTTCGGCGTCCGCAGAACCAAGGACTCTTCACCGGTGGGGCCGACCTGGCGGCAGGCGGGTCCCAGGAACCAGGCCTTCCGTTCGCCAAAGGTGTTGTGGACCTCGGCGATGCCGCAATGGAGGCGGCCGCCTTGGTGCACCAGGAAGAAGACGACGGGGTTGTAGCTTTGTCCGAAGGCCCGGGGCATCGCGATGAGCGTGAGGCACGCGTCGGGGGCGAGCGCCTCGCCGTGGGCGGCGCAGAAGGCCCGGACGCGTTGCGCCAGGTCGGCGTCGGGTCCACCGAACGCCTGCGGGACGCCTTCGGCACCGAAGACCGCCGCCGCTGGCAGGAAGTCCTGCTCGCGCAATTGATAAGGGGCGCAGCCTCGCTCGCCCAGCAGGGCGAGCCCGCGGCCAATCTGGCCAAAGTCGCCGAGTTCTACTGCAAAGCAAAAGACGCCATGCGTGAAGCCGTGCCGCTTCGGCCAAAGCCGCGCGTGCATGACCTGCGCATCGTAGAGACGGACCATCGGGCT
>JBEGRN010000036.1:0-11274 GCA_041180425.1 Verrucomicrobiota bacterium | reverse complement strand
CGTCCCCAGCCTGACGATCTGGATGTACGGCCCCAAACATGACACGAAGCGTCAGGTGCTCGGCCGCTCGCTCAACATCGAAGTCGCCACCGGTAAGGTGAGCTACGAGAAGTTCGCCCAAGACTACGTCGCCAAGAAGCCGACGGGGCTGATGTTGCTGCAGGGCCACTCGGGGATGTGGTCCGACGAATCCTTCCAAGATTTCATCAAGATCGCCGCCCTGCTCAAGAAGGACGGCTGGACCACGCTCACGGCCTCGCAGTACGCGGCCCGGACCAATCAGCCCGTCCAGAAGTAAGGGTCACTTCACCGGTGGCTTTTCAGCGGGCGGCACGCTCTCGGCGGCGAGCGCCTTCGCAGTCGGCAGGAAGACGCGAACATAGTCGAATTCGGCGGCGGCAGGCAGCTGCTTATCGTCGACCGACTTCGTCCCGCCCAGCCCGGCGGCGATCATCGTCAGCCAGACATTGCCATCGCCATGCTGTAGCTTGGCGGCATCGAAGGTATGCACGAGCTTGCCGTCGAAATAATGCTTCAGTGTGGTCGGCGTGAACTCGCAGCCCCAGACATGGAAACCTGCGGAGAGGTCCGGTGTCTTGATGTGCTTGCCGCCCATCGCCACATGCGGGCCCGGCGACCACTGATGGTGGTTGATGCCGTAGTCCGTAAGCTTGACCGAATCGTTTTCGCAGATGTCGATCTCGACCCGGGGCTCCGTGGACTGCCCTCCGTTCCGCAGCACCCAGAAAGACGTATGCCAACCGGCGCCGGGCGGCACCTTGAAGCTGGCTTCGTAATAGGCATAACGGAAGAGCCGCTTGCTGATGACTCCGCCGGCCGTGTACTTCAGGTCGCCGGCGGCCTCCTTGAGCCCGGCCAAGCGCAAATGCCCGTCCACCACGCTGACGTTGGCGGGGCGCTGTTCGCTCCACAGCCGCGGCCCAGTCCGATAGCTCCATTTGTCCGTGTCGAGCTTCGCGCCATCGAACTCATCTCCCCAGGCGTAGCGGTAGCCAGGCAAGGGAGAGGCCGGCTCGGCGGCCGCCAAGCCCAGCGCACAAGCAAGGAACATCAGGCGCAACATCACCGGAGCATCCGAGCCCGTGCGCGCGAACGCAAGCGGGCAGTGCTTCGCGGCCCGTCGACCTTCCGCCGGCTTAACGACGGAGACCTTCGCCTAGGCAGAAGAAGAGGAGCGCGACCATGAGCAGGGCGGACGCCGCGAAGAGGGCAAGGGATTCCATCCGCCCAGACCACCAGACCGGCGCGGGGGCGTCCATTAACCATACCCCCTAGATAAACCTGAATACTTACACCCAAGCACTCATTCCTTGGATGACGCTGGTTTGGCCCGCAAAGCGCGGCGGCGAGCCTGCCAATCGGGATGCTCGCGCAGGTACTGCACCAAGGCCGTGATGATCGGACCCGAAGCATCATCGGGATGCCGCCAGCCGATGGCTTCCATCAGCTCAGGATTGCCGCGCCATAAGCCCAGGTTGTTCCGGATCCACATCCCCAAGCCAAAATGGGTGTCGGCCTCGTCCTCCAATTCGGCGATCTCCTTCAGCGTCCCGACGTTCAAGGTTTTCAGGCAATACTCCACCGCGGCGGGCAGCGTCTTCGGGTAGTTCTTCTTTCTAGGCATGCGCTCCATGTGCCCAAACGGCGGAACGACGCAAGGGGGCAACCATTCAAGTTCGACACGCCGCAGCCGGCCGCACTATCCAGCCTGCATGCGGAGCCCTGTCCACGTCCTCGCGTCGCTACAGCGCGCTTTCCTGCTCCTTGGAACCTTCCTCGGAACGGCCGCGGCGTCGGGGGCCGACCAAGTGCTGCACGCCACGCAAGCCCAAGAAGCGCGCAGCCTGCAGGCGTTTCAACCTGGCGGGTTCGCCGCCTTCTACATGACCGGCCAGTTGGCGGACTCACCCCAGCTCACCTGGAAACTTACCTTGGTGGCACCAGGCACCTACCGAGTGAGCATTCTCGCCCGCAGCCAGGCCCGCGACGTGCAACCAAGCCTCTCCATCGGGACCACGGGAGCGCCCCTCTCCGCGGGCGCGTTGCCGAGATCATGGGACCGCTTGGAAATCGGCGTAGCCAACTTCGCGGCCGGCGAGACCCTCCTGCGGCTGGAGCTGGCCACGCGGGGAAGTCCGGCCGGGCGAGTCGACATCCAAGCGCTTGAACTGACGAAGGTGAAACATGCGCAGCAGGCGGAGACGCAGGCGCTCCAGGCTCGCGCTGACGCCGGCTGGATGCGCCAAGCCGGATTCGGCGTGATGCTGCACTGGACACGCGAATCGGCTCCGGCGCAAGGGCCTGCGAAGTCTTACGCGCAAGCCGTGGATGACTTGGATGTCGAAACATTGGCGGAGAGGCTCCGCTCCACGGGTGCCGGGTTCGTGGTGCTGACGACAGCCCACGCCTACCAAGACTTCCCTGCCCCGCTGACTGCCCTGGAAAAGACGCTTGCTGGACGGACTTGCCGTCGGGATCTGATCGCGGATTTGGCGGCATCGCTCCAGCGCAGGGGACTCCGCTTGATGCTCTACCACAACCCCGGCACCGCCCAAGATACCGCTTGGATCGCCGCTTCCGGGCTCAAGGCCGGGGATCGCGCCCGCTATTTCGCCATCTGGCAGGCCATCATCGCCGAAGCCGGCGAGCGCTATGGCGACCGGCTCGCAGGATGGTGGTTCGATGACGGCGCCACCCGCCTCTACCCGCAGAACGCCCCTTGGCCATCGTTGCATCGAGCCGCGCGGGCAGGCCACGTCGGCCGAGTAATCGGTTTCAACTCCTGGGAATTACCTTCGGTCACGGACTGGCAGGATTTTGATTGTGGCGAAGGCCTCCGGGAACCGCGCGGGCGCGAAAGCCGCCTACAGCCCACGGGAGATGGCGTTTATCGTTCTTCCTCCCGGAAAGGCCAGCAAGCCACCGCTTGTGTCACCTTGGAAAAGGAGTGGCTGCACCGCCAAGCCGGCCAGATGCCCTCGCCGCCAACCTGGACGGAGGCCAGCCTGAGGGATTTCCTCTCCCGCTCGCGCCAGTCTGGTCTGGTGCCGATTCTCAACCTGAAGATCACCCAAGAAGGCCTTCTGGGACCTGCGAGCCTGGACCTGCTACGCCGGGCCGCCCAAAAGTAAATCGTCCCATCGCGCGTTCGCCCTGCGGGCTCACCGAACCCAAGGGTTCTCACCCTCCTCTCGCGCAAGGCGCGGAGAGGGAGGGATTGATTCCGCTGCGCTCCAGGCCTCCGGCCCGATGCCTACGGCATCGCCTGTTCGCCCTGCGGGCTCACCGAACCCGAGGGTTCTCACCCTCCTCTCGCGCAAGGCGCGGAGAGGGAGGGATTCGAACCCTCGGAGCCTTGCGGCTCGCCTGATTTCAAGTCAGGTGCAATCGACCACTCTGCCACCTCTCCGTGCAAGGGATTAGAGGCGAGCCTCGGATTTGCCTCAAGCGGATTCGGAGTGATACCCTTGGGCTATAGGCGAGTTTCCCTTCCTGCTGGATTTGCCGCTAGGAAGGCGGTCATGAGCACCTGTGAACGCGTAGAAGAACTGGAAGGTCCTTACGGACCCTTCGCCATCGGCGAACGCGCCATCCAACGGCTTTGGGCCGCCGGCGAAGTGACCGGCCCGATGGCCACCGTCAGCGGACGGACGGTTGAGGTACTGTCCCCGGGGGATTGGAACCGTGGGGCGGGACCTGACTTCCTCGGCGCCGAACTGCGCCTCGATGAACGCCGCGTGCGCGGCGACGTGGAGATCCACCTCCGCTCCAGCGATTGGCAAGCCCACCAGCATGACCGTGACCCAAACTTCTCCGGCGTCGTCCTGCATGCGGTGCTGCTGCCTGGCACGAAAGACGTGACGACGGCCTCCGGGCATCAGCCCGAGACGGTGGTGCTCCTGCCCTACCTACCGCGCGACCTCGAAGACCTCGCCGAAGAGGACGCACTGCTGGAGCTGCGCGGTCGCGCCGGCGAAGTCGCCCGCAAGGTGCAGGCCGTCGAGGCGCCGCTGTTGCCAGGGCTCCGCCGCCGTGCCGTGGAACGGTTCCGGCGCAAAGCCAAGCATGCCAAAGCCCGCGCCAAAGCCATCGGCTGGGACGCCGCTTGCCATGAACTCGTCGTCGAATCCCTCGGGCATGGCGGCAACCGCGCCCCGATGTCCGAACTGGCCCGCGCGCACTCACCCGCGGAGATGGTCCTGCTGGGGCTGGATGCGCTCTATATGGAGAAATGCGGGCGGTGGCGCTTGCGAGGGCTACGGCCGGCGGGCCATCCCTACCGCCGCTTGGCGCAATACCTGGAGCTCAACCGCCGCCAGCCAGCTTGGCGCGAACAGGTCCGCGCGTGGGGCGCCAACCTGGGCCAAGAAATCCTGACGAGCCACCGCCGTCGGCTGCACGATGGCGTCCTCGGCTGCGTCTTCCCCGACGGCCGCGCAGATACGCTCTGCATCAACGCCCTCCTACCCCTCCTCCACGCCTCCGGGCAAGATTGCGAACGCACCTGGATCGACTGGCCGCCGGGCAACCATCCCGAAGACCTCGAGCAGGCCCGCCGGCTCCTCGGGCTCGCCGGTTCTTCGCGCAACTTCGAGATCCAAGGAATCCTCGACGTCATCCGGCGCAGCGTTCCGACCACACCGCTGGCCTAAGCCATCATCTGGCGGATCTTTTCGAGCGAAACGGCGAGGCGGTCGACTTCTTCCAAGGTATTGTAGAAGGCGAATGACGCCCGGGCGGTCCCGGGGATGCCGAGGTGCTTCATCAACGGCATGCAGCAATGGTGCCCGGTGCGGATGGCGATGCCGTCCGCGTCGAGCAAGGTGCCGATGTCATGCGGGTGGCCGCCTTCGATGAGGAACGAAATCACGGCGACCTTCTCCGGGGCTTCGCCGACGAGGCGGAGGCCCTTGATCGCACGTAGGCGCTCCGTCGCGGCGGCCAAGAGCTTTTGCTCATGGGCGTGTGCCTCGGCTTGGCGGGGCATGAAATATTCCAGGGCCACGGCCAAACCGATGGCACCGGCGATGTCCGGCGTGCCGGCTTCGAAGCGCTCCGGCGCCTCGCGGAACGTGGTCCCCTCGAAATCGACCTTGCGGATCATGTCCCCGCCGAACTGGTAAGGCGGCAAAGCATCGAGGATTTCCGGACGTCCCCAGAGGACGCCGATGCCCGTCGGCCCGAAGGTCTTGTGTCCGGAGAAGGCGTAGAAGTCGCACCCCAGCGCAGGCAGGTCGACCCGGAAGTGCGCCGCGGCCTGGCAGCCGTCGATGAGCACCGTGGCGCCGACGGCCTTGGCGAGACGGGTCATCTCCGCGGCGGGATTGACCGTCCCGAGCGCGTTGGAGACGTGGGCGAAGGCGACGAGCTTGGTCCGCGGCGAAAGCAGGCGACGGTAGGCGTCGAGGTCGACCTCGCCACGCGGGGTGACTGGGACGACGACCACCTTCGCGCCGCTGCGCTCGGCGGCGACCTGCCATGGGACGATGTTGGCGTGGTGCTCCAGCGCGGTGAGCAGGATCTCATCGCCGGGGCGCAGGTGCGTGCGGCCCCAAGTCTCGGCGACCAGGTTGATGCCTTCCGTGGCGCCGCGGACGAAGACGCAACCACGGGACTCCTTCAACCCGAGGAAACGGGCGACGACCTCGCGGGACCGTTCGAAGGCCTGCGTGGCTTCTTCGCTGAGCAGGTGGACGCCGCGATGGACGTTCGCGTTGCCCTGCGTGTAATAGTCGGTCAAGGCCTGGATCACGACCTGCGGCTTCTGCGAGGTCGCGGCGTTGTCCAGGTAGGTCAGCGGGCGGCCATGCACGGACCGCCCGAGGATCGGGAAATCTTGGCGCAAGGCAGCGACGTCATAAGCCATGGCGGCGAACGTAGGAGGGACCCTGCGGGGCGCAACAGGGAAGCGACGATTAAGGGCTGGCCGGGAGGCGCACCGCGCGGCGGATGTACGTCGGGACGTCGACGTCCTGCCCGTCGATGAAGGTCAGCGGCGTGCCGCCGAAGAGGCCGCGACGCATGGAGTCCTCGGTCGCAAAACCGAAGATCTGCTGGTTCTCCTCGCCGGGCTTGGCGCCCTTGCCCTTCTTCACCGGCTTGGGCGCCGGCGTCGAGGCGCCCAGCACGGCCACTTCCACGCGCTCGCCATAATCAGGGACGACGCGGGCGCACAACAGGGTCGAGGTCTCTCCGCCGAAACGCATGCGCACCGCGGCCACGGCCTCAAAGGCTTCGGTGGCGGACAGCGTCGGGCCACCGGTCACCGCCACGAAGAGCGAAGCGGCTTTCGTCGTCGCTCCAGGGGCATGGGCGAGCGGGCACTCGTTCGCGGAGCGCGCGGCCGCCAAGGCGGCGCCGGCGCCGTCGCCGCGACCATAGGTGAAGAGCGTCGGCGAACCGGGGGTCGCCAAGATGGAGCGCACGGCGGCGGGATCGGCCGGCACCAACGCGCCAGGGACGAAGGTCCCCGCCAAGGCGCGCAAGGCCCCGCCCACCCATTCATCGGCGGCGGCGAAGGATTCCGACAACGGGGCGTCCTTAGGGACCTGCAGCAGCAAGAGGTCGTTCTGCACCGTGACCAAGCCATGTGCTTTCGCGCCCAACTTATCGAGGGCTTCGCTGGCTTGGCGCTTGCGGCGTTCGCCTTCGTGCGAAAACGGGATCGTGGCGTAAGCCAAGACCGTGGCGCCTGCGTCCGTCGCGACGGAAGCGACGAACGCGGCCGCGCCGCTGCCCGTGCCGCCGCCGAGGCCGGTCACGAGCACGACCAACGCATAGCCCGTGAAGAGCCGGCGAAGCTGCGGTTCCTCGGCTTCGGCGGCCGCCGTGCCGAGGGCGACTTCACCGCCCGTGCCCATCCCGCGGGTCTGTGCCCGGCCGAGCTGGAGCACGTCGCGTCCGTGCGCTTGGGCCAAGGCCGCGGCGTCCGTATCGAGCAGGGCCACTTTGACTTCCGCCGGCAGGCTGGGCGCCAAGCGGGAGACAATGGAGCACCCTGCCCCGCCGAGGCCGACCAACAAGATGGCGCGGTTGGGTTCCATCTTAGAAGCGGAACATGTCCTTCAGCCAAGCCCAGGCGCCTTGCGGGCGACGGACGGGCGGCGGAGCATCCTCGATCGCGGCTTTCATCATCCCGATGACGCCGGCATATTCGGGTTTACGGTAGGTCTCTTTCTCGAACTGCGGGATGCCGATCCGCGTGGGCAAGCCCAACACGGTGGTGCCGGCCTCCGCGGCGTCCGCGAGGTTCGCGCTGCCGCCCGTGAGGATGGCCCCGGAAGGCAGGAAGTTCTGGTCGAGCTTCACCGCGTGGCCCGGGAAGATCTGCTCCAGCTGATGCAGGACATCCTTGCGGACGAACTCCAAGGTCTCCTGGAAGCGCAGCGAGGCGACCTGTGTGATGGTGCCGCGGTTGAACTGCTGGTCGCCCACGCCCTTGTCGCCGTCCTTCCAGATGGTCTGGTTGGCGTCGGCCTCGCGATGCAGCGCCGACCCAAAGCGGACCTTGAGGTCCTCGGCGGTATCGCGGCTGATGCGCAAGGCGACGCTCAGGTCGTTCGTGAGGTGCTCCCCGCCGACCGGGATGGAACCCGCGCAGAGGATGTGGCCCTTGAAGTAGAGGATCCAATCGGTGGTGCCGGCGCCGAAGTCGACGACCAGCACTCCGCCCTGCTTCTCGGCTTCGCTGATGAGCGCGCAGGCCGCCGCATGCGAGGCGAGGATGAAGTCGCGCACGTGGATGCTCATCGCGTTGATCATGTTCACGCGGAAGCGGACGTTGCCTTCCTCCATGGTCACGCGCCAGAAGTTCACCTCGAGGCGCTTGCCTTGCAGGCCCACGGGATTCTCCACGCCCTTGCCGTCCAACATGGTCGGCTGGCGCATGTAGAGGATGGTGGCGCGGCCGGCCGGGGGTTCCAAGCGCTTGGCCGACTGCACGGCTTCGTTGAAGTCCTTCACGGTGACCTTGCCGTCATGGGCCGGGACCGCGACGAAACCCTTCACGCGCTCGCCGGCGACCGCCGGGCCCGCGATGGTCAGATAGACCTCCTCGATGCCGCGCTGCGCGACGCGCTCCAGGTCGTTCACGACTTCGTGCACGCAGTTATGGAGCTTCTCGAGGTCGACGACGGTGCCTTTGACGACGCCGTCCGTGCGGCGCTCGCTGAAGCTGAGCATGCGGGCCTTGCCGTCGATGACTTGGCCGACGAGGCCGACGGTCTTATGGGTCCCGATGTCGATGACGGCAATCAGGGATGGGAGGGGCTTGGATTTGGTCATCGAGTGGTGGCGGGCACGAGGCGGGGTTCAGGGACAGGGCGCACCGAGGTGCGGTTCTGGATGGAAAGCTTGAGGACGTAGGCCTGGGCGGTGACGCCCGGGCGGCGCAGCAGGTTGTCGACGTCCAGGCGCGACAAGATCACGAGCTCGTTGCGCCAGTTGGCGGTCGAGAAGACGATCTCCGTCAGGACCGGGCGGTCAGCCGGCTGGGAGCCCCGTCGCAGGGTGACGCGCAGGTTCGAGCCAGGTGAATCCTCCTGGGCCCCAAAGCAGTCGCGGAGCGAGAGAGCGCTCCATTCCTTGTACTGGTTCGGGTAGGCGGACTGGGCGGCCAGCAGGAAAGGCCCGGCGACTTCGATGCCTTCGATGGTCGCCTTGTCGCCGCTGCCATTGGTGCGGTAGTCGACGATCTCCGGTAGGTTGCGGATGGCTTCGGTCGGATAGCCAGCGCCGGAGAACTGGATGCCTTCCGGGCTGACGAGCCGTACCACCATCGGGCCGGCCCCAGGGAGCGTAGCGACCTTCGCCACGGCCTTGCGTTCGCGCAAGCTGACCTCTAACGAGCCATCGCCCCGCCGGCGGACGTCCGCGCTGGCGACCTGCGTATCCGTCTCCAGGTCGGCCTTGATCGCCGCGACGTCCTTGCCGACGCCGTCTTTGCCCTGCGCCACGATGCGCTGCAGGTCGGCGACCGGAAAGAAACCATCGGTCTTGTAACGCAAGGAGACCGTCCCACCGACCTTGACGGTGGTGGTGTCGTCGATCGACACCCAGACGATGCCGCCTAGGGTCGCGAAGAAAATCACCGCCAGGACCAGCGGCAGCCTCGAACGGGCCGCGCGTTTACGGCCCAGTTCGTCGCCCGGCACGCGGCGCACGTCCTGCGGGATCAGTTGGCGCCACTCGCGGTCGGCCGGGCCCATGAAGGCGTCGCGACGCGGGCTGAAGACCTGACGGAGACGATCGAAGAGGCTCATGCGGGGCGGGCGACGCGGGCGGCGGCGCGGGTGAAGACCGGGGCGGTCATGCGCTGCACAAGCGCGGGGAAATCGAGGCCGGCGCAGGAAGCGCTCTTGGGCATCAGGCTGGTTTCGGTCATGCCGGGCATCGTGTTGATCTCCAAGAAATAGAAATGTCCGTCGGGTTCAAGGAAGAGGTCGGCCCGCGCGAAGTCGCGGCACCCGCAAGCCCGGAAGAGCGCCTCGGCCGCCGCTTGGATGCGGGCGGTGAGCTCGGCGGACACGGGCGCGGGGTAGATGTAGTCCGAGGAGCCCTTGGTATACTTGCTCTGGTAGTCGTAGACGCCTTTCCGGGGGACGATCTCGACGATCCCCATGGCTTGGCCACCGAGGAGGCCGATGGACATCTCGCGGCCCTGCAGGCGGCGCTCAGCCATCCATTGGCCGGTAGCCGGAATCTGCGCCAAGGCATCGGCAAGGGCGGCTTCCCCTTCGACGACATACAGGCCCACGCTGCTGCCCTTATCGGCGGGCTTGAGCACGACTTGCGGGCCGAGCTGGGCGAGCAACTGCGCCGCGGTCGGCTTGGCGGCGCCCGCAAAGGCGACTTCCGGGATGGCCGGGACGCCCGCCCGGCGCATGGCCTGCTTGGTGGCGACCTTGTCGAGGCAGAGGCGGCTGGCCGCGGCTTCGCACCCGGCGTAAGCCACGCCCAAGGCGTCCAGTTCGGCCTGCACCGAACCGTCTTCGCCGTAGTCGCCGTGGATGACCGGGATGACCACGTGACGGGCCGCGTCGAGCCAGTCGGGCAAGGCATTGCGGTCCAGCTCCACGAGCCGGCACCCCGGCAGGGCCCCCGCCACGGCGCGGCCGGAACGGAGCGAGACTTCGCGTTCAGGGGAAACGGCTCCGCAGAGCACGACAGGCTGTAAAGGTAGGCTCATAGCAAATCTTTCCATTCGCGCCCGAGGGCGACGATTTCGGGTTGGAGGACGCGGTCGTGGCGCGCACGGACGGCGCGGCGGACTTCGCGCATCAAGGCGAGGACATCCGCGGCGCGGGCGTCGCCGTGGTTGACGATGAAATTGGCGTGGAGCGGCGAGACCTCCGCGGCCCCGACGTGCGTGCCCTTGAGGCCGCTGGCTTCGATGAGCCGACCGGCCTTGTCGTCGTCCGGATTGCGGAAGACGCAGCCGGCGCTCGGGTCGCGCGGTTGCGTGGCGCGACGCTTCTGCGCCATCTCGTCCATCGTCTGGCGGATGGCTTCGGGCGCAGCGGTGCCGCGGGCGCGCAGCACGGCGGACAGCACCACGGCTCCGTGGAGTTGCGGGCAATCGCGATAGAGCGCGTCGAAGCAGTCGCGGCGGGCGGCGCGGACGACGCCGCGGGGCGACAGCCATTCGACGGATTCCACGACGTCGAAGATCCAGCCGCCCATGGCGCCGGCGTTCATGCGCAGCGAGCCGCCGATGGTGCCGGGGATGCCTTCCAGGAATTCGAAGCCCGTGAGGCCGGCCTTGGCGGCGAAACCGCAGAGTTCCTTGAGCTTGGCTCCGCCGCCGACGCGTAGGCGGCCTGCTCCCAGGTCGGTGACCGCTCCCCAGGTCTCGGCGGGAAGATGGATGATCAGGCCGTCGTAGCCTTCGTCCGGCACCCACAGGTTCGAGCCGCGCCCTAAGACGAAATAGGGCAGACCGAGGCGGCCGGCGGCACGCAGAAGCACGACGACGTCGTCGACCGTAGCGGGCTCCGCGTACCAACGGGCCGGGCCACCCACCCCCAACGTGGTGCGGCGGGCCAAGGGTTCGGCGGCGCGCACGACGCATGCCGCGGAGACTTTGCCGGCGACGAGTTCGCCCAAGTCCTGCGTCAGCGCCGGCAAGCCTTCTTCGCGCAAGACCTTGGCGTAGTGTTCGGCGTCGCGCTCGATGTCGCCGGCGCCGACAAAGGCCACCACGGTTTCGGCGCCTGCGGCCAACCCCGCCAGCAAGGCGGGCAAAGTGGAGCGGTC
>JBEGRN010000035.1:0-15518 GCA_041180425.1 Verrucomicrobiota bacterium | reverse complement strand
GGCCAGTCGAACATGGATATGACCGTCGGCGGTTCCTTCACCGCCAAGGAAACCATCGCCCGTCCGCGCGACAACGGCATCCGCGTCTTCTTCGTCCAGCGCATCCCGGCCGCCGCGCCGGTCGAGGACGTGAAAGGCTCGTGGAAGATCGCGGGCCCCGACACCGTCGCTGGCTTCTCGGCCGCGGCCTACTATTTCGCCTCCACCGTCCGCGCCGAGCTCAAGCAGCCGGTCGGCATGATCGTCACGTCCATCGGCGGTACCCGCGCCGAAGCCTGGGGCCCTCGTGGCATGTATGATGCGCAGCCCGAAGCCAAGGGCTGGCAGGAGAAGGAAGACGCCGCCGTCGCCGCCCGCGTGGCCAAGGCCAAGACCGACCCCAAGACCCAAGCGGTTTGGTCGAACGGCCCGCACATGAACTGGAACGGCATGGTCCATCCCCTCATCGGCTACAGCTTCAAGGGCGTCATCTGGTATCAGGGTGAATCCAACGCCGGCCAGGCCGCTGCCTACAAGTGGATCCTCGGCGACATGATCAAGGCCTGGCAGAAGGCCTGGGGCCGCGAGTTCCCGTTCATCATCGTCCAGCTCCCGCGCTTCATGGCCAAGAAGCCGGTGGCCGTGGAAGACGGCGGTTGGCCGGTCATCCGTGAATCCATGGAGTGGATCGCCGACAAGGTCCCGGGCGCCATGATGTCCGTGAACATCGACCTCGGCGACGAGAAGGATATCCACCCGAAGGACAAGTTCCAGGTCGGCGATCGCCTTGCCGCCGTGGCCCTCGACCGCGTCTACAAGACCCGTGCCGATGGCGAAGCCCCGCGCGTGGTGAAGTCCGAACTCCAAGGCGACGCTTGGGTGCTCACCTATAGCCGCGCCGTGACGCTCAAGGGCGAAGGCAAGGGCTTTGCGGTCCAAGGGGCCGACGGCAAGTGGGCCTACGCCACCGCCAAGGTGGAAGGCGCTAAAGTCACCGTCTCGGCTCCCGACGTGAAGGCCCCGAAGGCCGCCCGTTACGCTTGGGCTAATTTCCCAGAAGTCTCGGTCTTCTCCGCGGGCGCTGACGGCCTCCCGGCCGGCCCGTGGCGGAGTGATAAGTGAGGGGGAGAGTAGAGTACAGAGTACGGATTACGGAGTACGGAGTACGGAGTACAGAATACAGAGTACGGAGGACGGACTGCGGAGGCATAATCCGCACTCAGCAATCTGAACTCCGTAATCCGTACTCTGAACTCTCTTACTCTTACCCCACCTTCTCCACGCCGGCGCAGTGCATGGACTGTCCGGTGGCGGCGGCAAAGGCGGCGGCGGCTTCCGTGGTGGAGAGGCGAGCGCGGAGCGTGTCGGCCCACGGGTTGACGTCGCTGGAGCGATCGCCCGGGGTGTTGGAGAGTTCGCTTAACGTCAGCAGGTAGGCCGCCTCGGTGCAGTTCTCCGTCCAGGTGGTCAGGTCGAAACAGACGTCCCAGAGCCAGAAGCCATTGGCGTCCTGCAGTTGGCCGATCTTCAGCAAGTCGCTGGGCGAGGGGAGGCGCTTGAGGGCGGCTTCGTCGGTGCGGAAAGCGACCTTCAACTGGGTGCGTTGGCCAGTCAGCATGGCGACCTCTTGGAGCCGCAAGGCGAGCAGGTCGGGGTGCTTTTCCGGGTCGAGGCGATCGAGCTGCTTAGGCGAGGCCGCGTCGGCGAACTGTTGGATCAGGTCGGGCAGGAGGCTGGCGTCGGCTTCGGTCGGCGTTTCCCCCGTGACCATGAGGTCATAGCAGACCTCGTGCTTGCCCGAGCCCGGGAAGCGGCGCAGCGGAGTGACCTTGGTCACGCGAGGTTCGCGCGGCAGCGACTTGCGGAACCAATGGTCGAACATCCCCGCGAGCCGGTTCAGGCTCACCTCTTCGGCCTGGGCGGTCGGGTGGAAGGCCAGACGCAGGTACGCGGTGAATGGGTACATGCGCGAGGACTAGACCAAAACGCGGCGGATGGGAAGGATAGAGGCGGCCGCAGCCGCGGAGGTCGGCCGGCTCAGTAGCCGATGACCTGCATGTCTTCAGGACGCTCGATGGCGAAGCGGTAGGGGACGTCGCGCTTTTCGCCGGGTTTCACGGCGTGGCGCCATTCCACGAACTTCGATTCGTTCATCTTGAAGGACTCGGAGTCCTTTTCGTACTTCGGCTCTTCGAGGACGACCTTGATGTCCTCGTGGTCGCCCATCGGGAGCTGGTCCCAGATGACGAGGTCGATCTCGGTCGCCTTGCCGTTCTTCACCTTGAAGACCTGGTCGAAGACCGTGCGCATCGTCTTCTTGCCGAAGACGCCGGACGTCTCCTCGCGGCGGGCGAGCTCCTTGCGCTCCACGCTGACGGACTGGTCGACGCCAAGGAACGTCCAGAACTCCTGGCCGGCGGGCACGAGGTCCATGCTGGAGTTGGCGACGAAGGCGCCGTCGAGGAAGACCGACGTGCGGCCGGGCAGCAGGGTGAAGTCGGACTTATTGGTCGCGTGGGTCTTGAGGTAGACATAGCTCGAGAGCTTGGGGACGCAGCTGTGGCGGTAGGTCGAAGGCAGGAGCAGGCGCATGACCGTCACCTTGGCCAGCTTGTTGTCGGACTTGATGTCGGTCGTGCGTTCGATGACGTAGGTCGCGGCGGTGCCGCCGGCGACGACTGCGGCGGTGCTGACCTTTGCGTCGGCGAGGGAGTTCTTGGCCTTGAACTCATTGTCCGTCGCGGCTTGGAAGTTGTTGCCGGCCGTCAGGACGCCGAAGTTCTGCTTCTCGGCGGAGCCCACGCCACGTCCAGCGAACCGGACGCCATCGGCGTCCCGGCGGAGTTCGTCCAGGAAGACGACGGGTTCGGCCTTGGAAAGGAACCAAGGGGACATTTCGGGCTCGCGGCCACCGACGCTCGGTTCGGCCGTGGACAGCTTGAGGGCGATGCCTTGCCAGTCCTCGCCGGTCGATTGGCGCAGCTCGGCGTGGTAGGTGATTTCGAGGGACTTGGCCTTGGTGTCGGCGCGGAGGTCGTAGACGGGCTTCCAGCTCGGGCCGTGGACGACGTAGCTGAGGCGCACCGTGACGGGGCCGGCGGTCTTCACGTCGAGGTTCACGCGCGCCAAGTTGCGGGAGCGGCTCTGGTTGCCGTTGAGGGCTGAGATCTCGCGGTTGTGGATATCGACCTGCTGGCGCGACTCCTTGAGGCGCTTCGCGAGGTCGGTGGCTTCCTTGTCTAAGGCGACTTGTTGCTGGGCCTGGAAGTCGAGGTAGGCGGCCCACTTGAGCGGGTCCATCTCGGGGTTGGCGGATTCCTTGCCCACGGAGGTCAGGCGACCGAGGACCTTGTCCAAGGCGCTGCGGCGGAAGGCCACGCGGCCTTCGGCCAGCGCGAGCTCCTTCTGGATGAGTTCCTGGGCTTGGATCTTGGCCTGCAGGGCGCGGATGGCCTCGTTGGCGACTTCCTTGACTTGGACGGTCTCGGGGCGGATGTCGACGAGCGTGAACGCCCCGGTACCTTCGACGCGGATGGACGAGAAGTCGACGTTGGCCGGCAGGTTATCGAAGAGCAGGGACTGGTCACCGGCGGCGAGGGTGCCTTGGAAGATGCGGACGACCTCAGCGCGGTCGGCGTAGACCGTCACTTCGCGTGGCTTGGCGTCGGGGGTGGGGACTTCGGCGGCGCCGAGGACGGCGGCGAAGCAGAGCAGGGAGAAGGCTTTCATTTTAGATTTTTTAAAGGGATGGGCGGTGGGGTGGGCTTATTGGCCGACGAGGGGGAAGCCCTCGGGGCGTTCGATGGCGAAGCGGAACGGCACGTCCTGCTTGGCGCCGGGCTTGAGCGTCAGGTTCCATTCCACGAACTTGGAGTCGTCGACCTTGAAGCCGTCGGTGTCCTTCTCGTATTTCGGTTCCTCGAAGACCACTTTGATCTCCTCGTGGTTGGAGGAAGGGACCTGGTCGCGAATGGAGAGCTGGACCTCGGTGGCCTTGCCGTTGGTGACCTTGAAGACCTTGCTGACGACGGAGCGGGCGGTCTTCTTGCCGAAGAGGCCGGAGAGTTCCTCGACCTTGCCGAGGTCCTTGAGGTCGACCTTCACCGACTGGTCGGCGCCGAGGTAGGTCCAGAATTCCTGGCCCGGGGCGACGAGGTCGAGGTTGGCGTTGGCGACGAACGCCCCGTCGAGGAAGACGGCGGTGGGGCCGGCGATGAACGGGAAGTCCGACTTGTTGATGGCCTTGGCCTTGAGGTAGACGTGCGGCGAGAGCTTGGGCACGCAGGTGTGGCGGAACTCGCTCGGGAAGGATTCGGAGGCGATGGCGACCTTGGCCGGCTTGTTGTCGGACGGCACATCATAGGCGCGCGGGATGGCGAAAGTCGCGGCCGTGCCACCCGTGTTCACGCGGGCGTAGCTGAACTCCATCGCGGCGGCAGCGGGCGCCGGGGCGGCGGCGACGCCACCTAAGGCGACGGTCTGTTCGGCCTCGGATTTACTGCCTTGTTTCGCCCGCCTGGTCCTCACAAAGCTACCATCGGCGACGCCGTTGGTGGAGCCTGTGATCGCGACGGGCGGGGGGACGAAGCGGTGGATGAACCACGGGGACATCAGCGGTTCGCGGCCGCCGAGGTTGGGCTGGGCGGTGGAGAGCTTGAGGGCGACGCCTTTCCAGTCCTCGCCCGTGGATTGGCGGACCTCGGCGTGGTAGTTGACCTGGATCGTCTTGGCCTGCGTGTCGGCGCGGATGTCGTAGAGCGGGTTCCAGCTCGGGCCGCGGACGACGTAGGCGAGGTCGAGCTCGATGGGGCCGGCCTGCTTGGCTTCAATGCGCACGCGGGCGACGTTGCGGAACTTGAAGCGATGCGCGTTGAGCTCGTTGAGTTCGCGCTGCACACGGTCGACGTCGAGGGTGAGCCCTTGGCGGGTGACGCTGTTCGCCAGCGTCTCCTGGTCGAGCTTGGCGAGCGTATCGACGTGGTACTGGAGGTAGGCGGCCCACTTGGAGGGGTCCATCTCGGCGTTGGCGGATTCCTTGCCCACGGACGTGAGGCGGCCGAGGACCTTCTCCAAGGCGCTCTTGCGTTGGGTGATGCGGTTGTCGGCGAGGGCGAGGTCGTTGAGCTGAGCCCGGAGCGCTTCCAGTTCCTTGTTCAGCTTCAGCACGCGCTCGTCGGCGACCTCCTTCGTCTGGATGCGTTCGCCGCGGATGTCGATGAGCGTGAAGGCGCCCTTGCCGTCGACGCGGACGGACGAAAGGTCGGTCGCGCCGGGCAGGTTCTCGAAGGTCAGCGAATGGTCACCGGCCTCGACGGTGGCGGAGAGGTGGCGGACGACTTCGGCGCGATCGCCGTAGACGGTGACCGTATGGACCTTGGCGTTGGTCGTAGGGATGTCCGCGGCGGCTACGCTCAGCGTCAGGGCGGCCAGCAGGAAGCAGGAAGGGTGGAGCATGGGGATGGGCATAGAATGAGCGCCCCCGGCCGCTGGTGCAGTCTAAAAGAATGAGGTGAAGACAGAGTCGGGACAGGGTCGAGGGCTGCGTCGAGGGCTGGGTCGAGGGCGGAATCGATGGCTGGGTCGAGGGTAGGGTCGGGGGTAGGGTCGAGACGGCATCGGGGAGGGTCGAGGAGGCGAAAAGCCGGTGGCGATTTGTAATCCCTGAGGGCACTGGGGGGCTTGCGGTCAGGGGGTGGGGCGGCAAAGTCGGGGCGTCCCCATGGTCCAGGTCCATATCGCACGCGCCGGCACCCTCGTCGGCAAGTACCCCGAGGCGGACCTCCCTGTGCTCATCGGGGCAGGTACGGTCCGGCGGACCGACCATTACTGGAAAAAGGGCATGGCCTACTGGCTAGTCATCGGCCGGACCTATGACCCGCCTGCCCCCAAGCCGCCGCCCGCGCCGGCCCCTTCGGGCGCTAAGCCGGTCCCTAAGCCTAGCATCCCCTTTAGGTATGAGTGCCTACGCTGTGGCCATAAGTCCAATACCGTGCGCGAGGAGAAGCCCGGGAACTTCTTCATGGAAATCTGTACGTGGCTCGTGAACCCCTTCGTCGGCGGCCTCTACACCATCACCCGCGAAGCCGGTAAGAAAGCCCACTGCACCCGGTGCGACTCGGAGCACATCACGGAAGAGGTGTGGTAGGGGGGAGAGTCGAGGAATGAGTCGAGGGAAGAGTCGAGGGAAGAGTCGAGGGATGGATCGAGGGAAGAGTCGAGGTGAGGGATTGAAGGTCGCCAACCGCGCGAGCCTGTGTGTCGGGGTTGCATCGGGTAGGGACGCGACTGCGTCGCGTCCGTTCGCCGATAGAAGGAGGAATTCTGCCCGCGGGTAGGGGCAAGGCTTCACCTTGCACTCCTAACCAAGAAGGGCGCGGCGAAGCCACGCCCCTACCATGAGATGCAGCTAGGACAGCACGTGGTGCTGTCCCTACCTAAAACCTATGCCATGCCGCACCGCGGCGGCACAACCCGATCCCCTAACCGCCATCCCCTAACCCCTTTAGGGAAACCTTACGCCTTCGGCTTGGCTTCTTCTTCGACGGTGCGGATGCGGAGGTCGCGGAGCTGCTTGGCCGTCACCGGGCTCGGGCAGTCGGCCATCAGGTCGCGGCCGTTCTGGTTCTTCGGGAAGGCCAGGATGTCGCGAATGGAGCTGCGGCCGGCGAGCATGGCCACGACGCGGTCGAAGCCGAGGGCGATGCCGCCGTGGGGCGGAGCGCCGTAGGAGAATGCCTTGAGCATGTAACCGAAGCGGCTGTCGACGAGGTCCTGCGGGATCTTGAGGATGTCCTCGAAGACGCGCTTCTGCACGGCCGGGTTATGGATGCGGATGGAACCGCCGCCGAGTTCGACGCCGTTGAGCACGATGTCGTAGTGCTGGCCGCGGACCTTGGCCGGGTCGGTGGCGAGGAGCGGTTCGTCCTCCTTGACCGGGGCCGTGAAGGGGTGGTGCGCCGAGATGTAGCGCTTCTCTTCCTCGTCCCAGAGCATGAGCGGGAATTCGATGACCCAGAGGAAGTTGTACTGGTCGGTCGGGAGGCTGAGGCGGCCCTTGGCCTTGAGCAGCGCGGCGGACTCGAGGCGGATGCGGCCGAGCACATTGGAGGCCTGTTCCCACGGGGCGGCGGCGAAGAAGATGATGTCGCCGTCTTCGATCTTCAGCGCGGCCTTGAGGGCGGCCTTCTCCTCTTCGGAGAAGAACTTGGTGATCGGGGACTTCCATTCGCCGGCTTCGACCTTGATGAAGGCGAGGCCCTTGGCGCCCTGGCTCTTGGCGATGGTCTCGAGGTTGGTCAGCTCGCCTTGGGTGAGGTCGGCGAGGCCCTTGGCGTTGATGGCACGGACGACCGAGCCGGGGGTGTTGGCGGCGCCGTTGAACACCTTGAAGGCCGAGTTCTTGAAGAGCGGCGTGAAGTCCTGGATCTCCATCGCGAAGCGCGTGTCGGGCTTGTCGATGCCGAAGCGGTCCATGGCTTCCTGGTAGGACATGCGCGGGAAGGGCGTGGGGATGTCGACGCCGAGGGTCTCCTTCCACGTGCGCTTGAGGATGCCTTCGATCAGCTTGTACATGTCCTCGCGGTCGATGAAGGACATCTCGAGGTCGACCTGCGTGAACTCAGGCTGGCGGTCGGCGCGAAGGTCTTCGTCGCGGTAGCAGCGGGCCATCTGGTAGTAGCGTTCGACGCCGGCGACCATGAGCATCTGCTTGTACTGCTGCGGGGACTGCGTGAGCGCGTAGAATTCTCCGGGGTTGGTGCGGCTGGGCACGAGGAACTCGCGGGCGCCTTCCGGGGTGCTCTTGAAGAGGGTGGGGGTTTCGACTTCGAGGAAGCCTTGTTCGTCGAGCTCGTTGCGGATCGCGCGGCCGGCGGCGTGGCGCAGCTTGAGCAGGCCGAGGTTGCGCGGGCGGCGGAGGTCGAGGAAGCGGTATTCGAGGCGGAGGTCTTCGTTCACCTTGTCGGCCTTGTCGTCGTCCATCGGGAACGGCAGGTCGGCGCAGACGTTGTGGACCACGATGCTGGTGGCGACGACTTCGATGGCGCCGGTGCCGAGCTTGGCGTTGACGGTCTCAGGGGAGCGGGCGGTCACCTGGCCGACGACTTCGATGACGGATTCGGACTTCAGGCGCTGGGCGGTTTCCTGGAGATTGCCTTGGCCCGGACGGAAGACGACCTGGGTGACGCCCGCGCGGTCGCGGAGGTCGACGAAGGTCACGCCGCCGAGGTCGCGCTTGGTGTCGACCCAACCCACGAGGGTCACGGTCTTGCCGGCGTCGGCGGGGCGGAGGGCGTTGCAGGTGTGGGTGCGGTTCATGGCAGGGTCGGCGGCAAAAGTGAAGGGGTATGGTTACCCCTAAATCCCCCCCTGAAACAAGCATTAACCCCGAGGAATAGGGGATGGGGGATGGGTGATAGGGGATGGGGGTTGGGGGATGGGGGTTGGGGTGCGTGGCACCGACCTCCTAGCCGGTTCCCGGTCCCCCTTTACAATACTCCCCCATGCTTCCGATTGCCCTTTTGGGGGTTGGGGATGGGATAGGTGTTACCCCCTATGCGTCTCCCTCGCGTCACCCTTGGTCTTTTGGCTCTCAGCGTGGGGCTTACTGGCGCCCGTGCAGCCGAGCCGCAGAAGGCCGAGATGGCGGGCTACATGCTTGTCCCGACCGAACGGGTGCCGGCCAAGTACAATGCCGGGTTCTCGGTCTACGCGGCTGCCTGGCCCCTGCTGAAGACCTATCCGGGGCATCGTTTTCAGACGGGTCTCTTCGGGACGTGGATGTTCGCCCAATACGACGGCGAGAAGCCGAAGGATCTCTACTCCGACATCGAGGGCGGCCTGGGCTGGTGGCGCGACACGCGTTTCCCGACCGAGACGCCGAAGTTCATCATGGGGGGCGTGGGCGTGAATTTCAAAGACATCGCCAACGGCCCAGCGCATGGCCGCGGTAGCTGGGAGAAGCCGCAGGGGCTGTACGGCGTGGCGCAGCTCAGCCCGTGGCTACTGTTTCCCATCGATGGACTCAACGTCAAGCAGGGCACACATGGTGGGCTCTTCGGCTATGGCTATTTGCCGCTACCTCTCGCGCAGGCCAAGACGACGACGCTTTCCAAGGTGCCGATGGGCGACAACTGCTGGACGCTCTTCCTCAACACCGGCAACTTCAAGGGGCCGGTCTGTTTCTTCACACCGTACTTCTGGGCGCACTCCGCGGATGTGAACCCCGCGTACGCCGGCTTGCTGCTGGACTCGCGTCCGTCGGACCCGAACAAGGCTTTCCAGATGGAGACGCAATACGTGCCCGCGGCCGTGGCGCAGGATGCGGCGGGCAAGACCTTCGCCCGCGTGGCGCCGACGGTGTTCCCGGTCGGGCCCGAGGGCTACACCGTCACCATGCATCGCCTGACCTCCTACGACCGTTCGGCCTTGTATGACGGCGTGAAGGCTTGGTTCGACGGGGGCGCTCCGGTGTCGGGCGCGATCAACCCAAAGGGCGCTTTCGTGCAGTCCTTCAGGAACGGCGGCGGCTCGACCTGGCGCCTGTATCCGGAAGGCACGCCGAAGGAGAAGAAGACTCCGATCGATTGGAAGTCCTTCGGCACGCCGTTCTCACCCGAGCCCACGACCTATGGTTACAAGTGGAACGACCAATATGTCGTCCGCTCGACCACCGAGCAGGGCGCACAGGTTCAGTTGCCGGAATATTTCCGCCTCAACGAAGACCCGAAGAAGACCCAATGGCTGCCGGTGAAGCCGACGGAAGTTCCCGCTGAGACTGCCCTCCAGGCCAAGGCGTTTCCGCGTCCGAAGGAACGCCCGGAGAAGCCATATGACACCCCCGAAGGCGCCCAGACCAGCTGGAAGACGCCCGGTCCGAAGGCCGGCCCCTTCAAGGCGCAGCTGGGCGATGGTAGCGTCGTGACCTACTACTGGTACCGCTTCGCCGATCAGCCTGCGTTGCTCAACGCCGACTTCACCCCGGCCGAGCGCGAAGCCATGCAGGTCAAGGTGGAGAAGCTCCACCGCGCCTGGACCAAGGACCGCGACTACCTTGCCCCGCCGACCGTCGGCAAGCTCGCCGACCTCGACCCTGCGCAGGTCGTCACGCCGCCGAAGGGCCTCGAAGTTGGCTACGTGCCAATCGCCACGCGCCAGGAGTTGGCGGGCGCGGCGGCGAAATAAGCGGCCTTCAGCTCGTCAGGCCGACCCCCACCTGGGAGGGTAGGCTATTTTGGCGGCGCTTCCGCCTGTGGCTACTGCCAAGGCGTGCACACGATCCGCGGGAATGGATTCATGCAGGTAGAGCGCGCCGCCAGAGGTGGCGTGGTTGAAGTCGATGAGCGGCGAGGGTGGGCTGCTCGGTCGGTACGCCGCAAAGTCATCGTAGAAGATGTCTTTTTCGCTCCCTCCGGCCTTCGGGAGTTTGCAGAGCCGAAGGAGGGATTCGATGGTGGCGTCGGAATAGGTGAGTTCGAAGGCTCGGGCGTAAGGGAATTCCGTCCTGTTGTAGTCATATGAGCGGCAGTTGAGATGTATGCCTTGAGGGGGATGAGGTGAGAGTGCCCCTAGCCCTATCATCCAGTTTTGTGCCTCCACGGAGGTGTCGTAGGAGCCAAATATTAGCCGATCATCAGGTTGGCAGACTTTATCGAGGTTTTGCAGGAGATCCTCGGGTTTGATGATTCCCTCTACATACCAAGCCTCTGTGGATTTAGGGAAAAAGAGTTCCATGGGTCACGGCCCGTTCAGCCCACCTCTAGCATATAGCTAGCAGCCGGGGCAGTCGCTGGGCGTTAACTCGTTCGGTGAGCAAGTCGGCGGCGGCGCTATGGCTTCGCGCGAGGGTTGGGGCATTCATGTAAACACGCTTTCCGTAGCATCTCGCCGGTCTTCCTGACCCTACCTGATGGCGGACTCTTTCTTCTCCGCACGCACGCGGGCGGCATTAGCCCGTCCGTAGAAGAAATAAATGATAAGGCCGAGGCCCATCCAGACGACCAGGCGGATCCAGGTGTCGGCCGGGAGGCTGCACATGAGGTAGAGGGACGCCGCGGCGCCGGCGGGCGCGACCACCCAGATGGCGGGCGTGCGGAACGGGCGGGCGAGGGCGGGGTCGGTGACGCGGAGCACGAGCACGCCGAGGCAGACGAGCGCGAAGGCGAAGAGCGTGCCGATGCTGCAGAGCTCGCCGACGAGGCCGATCGGGGCGAGGCCCGCGGCGACCATCACGCACATCCCGGTGACGAGCGTGATGCGGGCCGGGGTGCGGAAGGTCGGGTGGACTTGACCGAAGGACTGCGGGAGCAGGCCGTCCTTGGACATCGAGAAGAACACGCGGGTCTGTCCGAGCATCATCACCAGCACGACGGAACTGAGGCCGAGGATGGCGCCGACCTTGATGAACGGGGCGAGCCAGGGCAGGCCCATGGCGTCGATGCCGACGGCGATCGGCTGCGGGACGTTGAGCTTCTCGTAGGAGACCACGCCGGTGAGCACGTAGGCCACGAGGATGTAGAGGACGGTGCAGATGGCGAGGGAGCCGGCCGAGCATGCCGATGGGCATGTCGCGCTGCGGGTTCTTCGATTCCTGCGCCGCGGTGGAGACGGCGTCGAAGCCGATGTAGGCGAAGAACACGACGCCGGAGGCACGCACGATGCCGTCCCAGCCGAATTGGCCCGGGCCGACGTTCGGCGGGATGAAGAGGCCTTGCGGGTTCTGCGCGGTGACCCAGAATTCGTGGCTGACGTGCCCGATGCCGACCGCGATGAAGATCACGACGATGGCGACCTTGAGGACGACGAAGGCGGCGTTCATGCGGGCCGAGGCTTCGATACCGACGGTGAGCACGGCGGTGACGAGCGCGACCACGAGCATGGCGGCGAGGTTGACGGTCGCGCCGGTGCCGACGAAGTGGCCGTGGCCGGTGGCGTCCGTCACCCAGTTCACGGGTGCGGAGGCGAAGGCCGCGGGGATGTGCAGGCCAAGGCTGTCGAGGAAGCCGTTGAGGTAGCCCGCCCAACCGACCGCGACGGTGACGGCGCCGACGCCGTATTCGAGGGCGAGGTCCCAGCCGATGATCCAGGCCATGAGCTCGCCGAGCGTGGCGTAGGAATACGTATAGGCGCTGCCGGCGACGGGCACCGCGGCGGCCATCTCGGAGTAGCAGAGTCCGGCGAGCGCGCAGGTGATCGCGCTGAGCACGAAGGAGAGCACGACTGCCGGGCCGGCGTGCGAGGCGGCGGCGTGGCCGGTGAGGACGAAGATGCCGGCGCCAATGATGCCGCCGATGCCGATCATCACGAGGTTGGTCGCCGAGAGTGAGCGCTTCAGGGTGTGGGCGCCTTCGGAGGCGGCTTCCTGCTGGAGTTCGGCGATGTTCTTACGGGCGAAGAGGCTCATGACGGGGCGGGGTGCGTGTTTATTAGTGCAAGGTGGGGCAGGGAAGCAAGGCGAGGCATCGCCGCGTGCTCGATCCGCCGGGCTTAAAGTCCTCCAAACCGCCTAAAAACAGCCTCACCCATTATCCTCGCCCTTTGCGTTTAGGTTCTACACGGTGCCGTAATGCCATTTGCTTCCTTAGGCCTCGACGCCTCCATCCTCAAAGCGGTCGCCGACCAGGGTTACACTGAACCCACGCCGATCCAGAAGGCCGCCATCCCGACGGTCATCGAGGGGGTCGACGTCATCGGCATCGCCCAGACGGGTACCGGTAAGACGGCCGCGTTCACGCTGCCGCTGCTCACCCGCCTGCTCCGTACGGCCAACCATTCCCACAAGGGCCGCGTCCGCTGCCTCATCCTGGCCCCCACCCGCGAGCTGGTCGTCCAGATCGCCGAGAACGTGGCCGCCTACTCCCGCTACTCCGGCGCGGTCGTCGCGACCTGCTACGGCGGCGTCAGCGAGCGTCCGCAGATCGCCGCCCTCCGCAAGGGCTGTGACTTCCTCATCGCCACCCCGGGTCGTCTCCTCGACTTGGGCAGCCAAGGCCACGGCGACTTCTCCGCGGTGGAGTGCCTCGTCCTCGACGAAGCCGACCGTATGCTCGACATGGGCTTCCTGCCGGCAATCAACACGATCGTCCGTGCGCTCCCGCCCGAACGCCAGACCTTGATGTTCTCGGCCACGCTCTCCCGCGAGATCGAGACCCTGACCAAGCAGTACCAGCGTTCGCCGAAGCTGATCGAAGTCGGCCGCCGCTCCAACCCCGCCGAAACGGTCACCCAGCTCCTCTTCGAGTGCCCCGGCGCCCTCAAGCAGGTCATGCTGCACCACCTGCTGAAGGACGAAGCCATGAAGATGGTCCTCGTCTTCGCCCGCACCAAGCACGGCGCCGACCGCGTCTGCCGCAAGCTCGACGGCGACGGCATCTCCTGCGCCGCCATCCACGCCAACCGCTCGCAGGCCCAGCGCCAGCGCGCGCTCCAGGCCTTCAAGAACGGCGAGATCCGCGTGCTCGTCGCCACCGACATCGCCTCGCGCGGCATCGACGTCGACGGCATCAGCCACGTCGTGAACTTCGACTTCCCCGACCAGCTCGAGGACTACGTGCACCGTATCGGCCGCACCGGCCGCGCGCTCTCCACGGGCACCGCGATCACCTTCATCACCCGCGAAGACTTGGGCGACCTCCGTCGTCTCGAGCGCATCGTCGGCAAGCACCTGCACTGCGGCAAGCTCCCGGGCTTCGACTACACGCAGCAGGCCCCGGCCCGCACGCCGGAAGATTTCCAGCGTCACCAGGATCCCCGCGCCGGCGCCCACAACAGCGAGCGCGAAGGCCGTCCGCAGGGTGGCCGTCACGGCGGCTACCGCGCCGCGCAGGGCAACTACCGTCCCTTCGGTCGCCCCGGCACCCGCCGTCAAGGCGGACCTAAGTAAGCGATAGCAGGTCAGAATCGAGGTTGGAGGGCAGCGTCGAGGTTGGATGACGCAGGGTTTAACTGTATCTGGTAGGGACAGCACGGCGTGCTGTCCTAACTGCATCTCATGGTAGGGGCGTGGCTTTGCCGCGCCCTCCTAAGGCAGGAGTGCAAGGCGAAGCCTTGCCCCTACCCAAGATGGGAGTTGGGGGATAGGTCATAGAAGCCGCCGCTCAGTATCGACGCATTCCTCGACGCTGTCATCTGTCCTCGATACATCCCTAGGTCCAGCAGGTCGTGACGCCGTCCCGACCCTACCTGAAATGACGCCGTCCCGACCCTACCAGATGTGCCCAGGACGCGTCAGAGTCGGTCCCATCCCCCCTCCCCCATCCCCGCGTTACTCTTCTTCCCGATTACTTCGTCAGTTCGATCGACTTCACGCGCGCGCCGGTGGTCTGCGGGTTCAGCAGCAGGGTGACGCGGTTGAAGGCGCCTTCGTAGCCGGGTTTGTCGAGCGAGACGGTGTAGCGGCGCATCTGTCCGTCGGCTTGGATCGGGAAGGAGGCGTGGAGGTCGGTACCTGCGGAGTTCAGCGGGTGCTTCGAGAGGACGACCGTCGCCCCGGGCGCGGTGCCGCTGAAGGCCGCCTCAATCGTGAGTCGAGGGGCATGCTCGGCCTGCCAGACGGTCAGCGGGCTGAGCGCGCGGAAAGGCGTCTTGCCGTCAGGCCGGAGGTCGAGTTCGCCGCGGATGGGCCAGCCGGCGTCGGTGCCTTTGTCGGCGTAGAACCAGCCTTGGCGGTCGGACGCAAAGTTCCAGCGGGGCAGGGGCGGGTGCCGGGTGGCGGCGACTTCTTGGGCCCGGGCGCGAATGGTGCGTAGGTTCCCGACGACGAGTTCGTAGTCGTACTCATAGCGGATGTCGTGGTCCAGGATCTCTTGGCCTTGGCCCGCCAGGTAGCCCGTGGCGTTGGCGCGCGAGAGGTTGGCGCCCGGTTGGCCGGCGAAGCCACCGGTGTGGTCGACGCGGAACGGCGTGATGAGCCCGAGGCCTTCATCGGCGGCGTCCAGCAGCGCGGACCAATGTTCCGTGGCCTGCCAGTGCACCCAAGGGTGCTTCGTCTTGGACTTAGGCTGCTCGGTGATGGCTTCGCCGGTGAAGGGCTTCGTCCCCACGTAACTGACCACCCGGAAGAAAGCCGCGTTGGCATAGACTGCGGGGAGCTCCTGCTGGCGCGCCTTGTAGAACGTGCGGTCGGAGCGCGCATTGGTCAGCCGCGAGCGCACTTTCACCCAGGTGTTCTCCAGTTCGAGCCAAGTGTCGAAGGTGCATTCGCCCGGCACGTTGTTCAGCGGCCATTGCATCGGGATGCAGGCCACATGCAGCTTCTGGCCGTCGTTCTCGTGGGCGATGACCTTGGAGGGGTTCTTGAAGTCGTCGCCGGTCTGGATCGGATTCCAGCCTAGGTTCTTCCAGTGGTCTGAGGGCGATTGGCCTTTTTCCGTGTACGGTACCGGGCCGGAGTAGAAGGACATCTGTACCTGCCGGCCGAGGTCGTAGTTGTTGATCAGGTTGCGCCCGCCTTTGGGCGCCAGGTAGACGATGGCCCCGCCGTGGTTGAGGTCGACCCCGACGCGGATCATGCCGTTCTCGAGGTAGCTCATCTTGGCGCCAGG
>JBEGRN010000034.1:0-11674 GCA_041180425.1 Verrucomicrobiota bacterium | reverse complement strand
GCCTTGAGGTCGCCATAGGCGACTTCCACGGCGGCACCAGGCTTGGCCTTGCCGTAGACATTGGCCTCACCGGCCTGCAGGACGGCGTGGTCCGAGAAGATGGACGAGAGTTTCAGGTCGGCGGCTTGGGCCAGCGCGGCGACAAACAAGAGGACGGGGGTAAGACGGGACATGCCTTCCAGACAAGCCCTAGACCGCCAAGTTCCCAGTAAAAACCCACTGTAACTGCCGATTGGGCGGAGCGGGCCAGCCTCAAACCCCATCCGCCATCCCCCATCCGCCATCCCCGATCCCCCATGCTCAAGCCTTCTTCACGAAGCAGGCCTTCAGTCCCACCTGGATGCCGTCGATGCGGCAATCGATCTCGTGGTCCCCGTCGACGAGGCGGATGTTCTTCGCCTTGGCTCCACCCTTCAGGGTTCCGGCCGAGCCACGGAGCTTGAGGTCCTTGATGAGCACCACGGAGTCGCCGTCAGCTAAGACCGTGCCATGGGCGTCCTTGACGACGCGCGGGCCGTCTTCGGTCGCCGTAGCCGCCGGCTTCTCCCATTCAAACCCGCACGTCTCGCATTCCCACTTCGTGGGATGGCTCAGCACGGTTTTCATGCCGCATTCGGGACATTCGGGATCGGTCATGGCTCCATACCGCACTTTTGGCGTCCGCTGACAAGGCTGGCGTCCGGGCAACAAAAAACCCGCCACTTGCGTGGCGGGTTCGCTGGTCGGAAGGACCGAAGGCCTTAGGCCTTCTTTTCCTTCTTCTTCTTTTCCTTCTTGGGCTCTTCGGCCGGAGCAGCGGCGCCCGCTTCGACAGCGAGGGCCTTGGTCTTCTCGTGGACGGAGGCTTCGACCTTCACGGCCTTGCCAACGAGCTCCTTGACGGAGTCGGCGCCCTTGGTTTCAGGGGTGAGGGTGATGGAGCTGTCCTTGCCGGCCTTGTCGGTGACGACGAGGACCTTCTTTTCGGCGTCGAACGAGGCGAGCTTGCCTTCGATGGTGGCGGTCTTGCCGCAACCAGCGTGAGCAGCGGCCGCGAGAGCGAGCACGGTGAGGATGCTGAGGGTGTTCTTCATAGTATTGATATTATTGGGGTTCGGCTTGGTTTTGAGGCTCCCCCCGCCCGATGGCAAACCATAATCGAGGGTTGAGTCCTCCCCTCTGCCTTCCATCGTGCCCCTATGAAACCTGCCCCTTTCTGGCGCCAAACCCTGCTTATCGGGGCATTTTGCCTAGGTTTCATCACCCTTTCGGCCCACTCCATCCCCGAAACGGTCGTCCGCGGGGCCTTTGACGCCCAGGGCAACGCCACCATTTCCATCGAGGTCAACCCCCGTGCTTGGGACCTCAACCCCGTCGACTCGCCGTCCACGGAGTTCTCCGACCTCCAGAAGATGACCGAGGCCGAGAAGGCTGAGTATGTCCGCAAGACCAAGGAGGTCATCGCCAAGTCCGTCGAGTTCACCTTCGAGCCCATCGGCCGCATTCAACCGGACTTCACGTTCACCTTCGGCGCCGAAGGCGGCAAGGAACTCAAGGCCGCCACGGACGCGGTCGTGCTGGTCGGCAAGTGGCAAACGAAGATCCCCGCCGGCCTCACGGGCTGGAAAATCCGCTCCTTGCCCGGCCACAAGATTTCCGTGCTCTTCAACAATCAGGTCAACGGCCAGGAACACCCGCGCTTCTGCGTGCTGTTCCCCGGCGAGACGAGCTTCACGCTCGACCTGACCAGCCTGCAGGCGCCCCACCCCACCGCCCCCACCGCCGGCAGCGTCTCCGCGCACGACGACCAAGCCAGCGCAGGCCATGTCTTCCGCAACTTCCTAGACCACGGCTACCAGCACGTCCTGCCGCTGCGCGAGATGCGGACCGACTGGACCAAGATCGTCATTGGCCTCGACCACATCCTCTTCGTCCTCGGCATCTTCCTGCTCAGCCGCTCCTGGAAACCCGTCGTGACGCAGGTGACCGCCTTCACCCTCGCCCACTCGCTGACGCTCGGCCTCGCGGCTGCTGGCTATGTCAAGGTGCCGGCCAGCGTGGTCGAACCCATCATCGCCGCCAGCATCGCCGCCGTGGCCCTGGAGAACATCTTCCGGCCCGACTACAGCCGCTGGCGCCTCGTCATCGTGGCGGTCTTCGGTGCTTTCCACGGGCTGGGCTTCGCGTCGGGACTCAGCGAACACGGCATCCCCCAGGACGGCTTCCTCATCGCCTTGACCGGCTTCAACCTCGGCGTCGAAGGTGCCCAGCTGAGCGTCATCGCCCTCGCCTTCGCCCTGACCTACTGGCTCAAGGATGAACCTACCTACCGCCGCTGGGTCGTAATTCCGGCGTCGGCGGCCATCGCGGTGACGGGCCTCTACTGGGCTATCCAGCGCCTGCTCTGACGGTCAGCGTAGGGCTTGCTCGGCAGCGGGCGCGGCCAGCACATAAAGCGCATACTTGGCGCGGCTGATGCCGACGTAAGCCTTCCGGCGATCGCGCTCGGTCTCCAAGGAATCCAAGTCGGCGAGCACGACGGCATGGCTTTCCATGCCCTTGAACTTGAAGACGGTGGAGGTCCGCAAGGTGCCCGGCTCGTAAGGCCGCGAGGGATCGTAAGGCACGAGCCGCAAGCCTGCCAGCATGGCTTGACCCGCGTAGCTCTCCTTACCGGCGCCACGGGCGCTGAGCACGACGATGTCCTCGGGGCCTTGGTGCGGCAGGACGACGTGCTTCAGCAATGCCTCCAAGGTCGCGAGTTCCTTCCCAGGTTGATAGGAGGCCGTGGTCACCGCGGGACCACTGATGCCAGAGCCTGCCTGCACGGGACGGCCCATGACCTTGGCGGCGGCCCGGGCGATCTGCTCGGTGTTGCGCCAGTTGCGCTCGACGATGGCCTCGGGGGCTCCATCCAAACAAGCGAACAAAGCCTGCCCCTCAGGAGAGGCGACGACAGGGCTTTCCGGGGTCAGGATCTGATCAAGGTCCTCGAACCACCACCAGCGTCCATCTTTGAGCCCACCTTTGAGGAGGGCGTCCATCAAGGCGAGCTTGCCGGCGTCATCTCGGAAGTCCTGCCCCTCATCGACGACCAGGAGGTCGAACTTGCGCTCGGCCGGCCACGCGCGGGCGACAGCGGTGGCCTGCTCGACGCGGGCCCGGAAGTAAGCGGGATCCGTCGCAGCGGCGTCGGAGGCATCGCCTAAGACGTGGTCGACGTGGGCGTAGAATGAACCGGCCCGCACGGTCGCCAAGCCCTCGCGCGCCGACACGTCGGCCAAGTGCGCGCCCAGATGCCGGTTGAAGCACAGCAGGCCGATCTTCGCGAAAGGCGTCGCCGCACGTTCGCGCCGGCAGGTCTCCACGGCCAGGAGCGTCTTGCCCGAACCCGGCCCGCCGGTGATGCGCAGGCGCTTGTTCTTCTTCACCAGGTCGAGGGCGTTCAGCTGAGAGGCCGACAGGCGGATGAGTTCCAGGTCCATGTCGGTCGCCGAAAGGTTGGAGGTCAGGCGGAGGTCCGGACGCAACAACTGGGCCACGCCCAAGAGCTGCTGGTCGGTCGCCGGGGCCGGGAGCTCACGGTCCGGGAAGTGGCGGCGGAACCGCGCTTCGGCGTCATCCAGCAGGCGTCCCACGATGTCCGCCAGCGTATGCTCGGCCAGTTCAGCCCGGTCGACGATGCGTTCCTGCGGGCATTCGAAGGTCTGGGCGTTGAAGTCGACGTCGGCGAAGACCATGGCCTGATTGAACGGCATCCGGGCTTCGGTGGACTCGCGGCCACACTGGCGCTCAAGGTAGTCCCGGATTTCGTAGCTGTTGTCGCGGGCCTGATAGAACGGCGGCGCGATGGATTCACGGTGGCCTTGGCGCACGCGGTACCAGCGCCCGCCTTGGCAGCCGATCTCGCCACCCTTGACCTCGAGCACCAACCGGCCCCGCGGATGCAGGATCACGAAATCCGCCTCGGAATCGATGGCCCCGCGCTGCCGGGGCACCTCCAGGCAAGGGATGACGATGTACTCGTCCGACAGTTCGAAGCGCAGGCGCTCCAAGAGCTCGGCTTCGGACTCATCGAACTGGACGGCATGAAGTCGGTCGGGAATGCATCGGGCCATCGCCTCGTTTTACCCTATAATAAAACTCCCGCAAGCCTGCTCCACCGAGAACCCTCCCCTTCTCCACCTTACCAAGGATTATAACGGATGCCGAACAGCGCGAGCAGGGCCAAGCCGAGGGCGGTCAGGGCCGGGATGAAGAAAGGGTCGTAATAATCCGAAGCCCGTGGCTTCTTCTCCAGCACGACGACTTTCTTCATGGCGTCGATGCGCTTGAAGACCAGGTCCAGCGCTTCGGGGGTCACGGCACCCCACGCGTCGCCGCCGGTCGCCTGCGCGATGCCCACCAACGAGGGCGTGACGGGTTGGTCGATGAGGAAGATGACGAAGACGGTGATGCGCTTGGCACGGAGGTCGGCGATGATGGCGCTGTCCTTCGGCGGCAAGATGTCGCTGCTCAGGCCGTCGGTGAGGAGGATGATGGTGCGGTCCCCGGTCTTGGCCTGGTCGAGCAAGTCCGCGGCTCCATAGAGGGCCTTGCCGACGAAGGTATTGCCCCAGAACTCATCGGGGAAGACGTTCGGCGAGACGAAGGGCTTGGCCAAGATGATCGATTCGGTGTCTTGCGTCAGCGGCACCCAATGCACGAAATTACGCGAGAAGACGGTCAGGCCGAAGGCGTCGCCTTTGCGGTGGTGCAGGAACTGTTCGATCGACGCCATGGCCGAGTCGAAACGGGAGTTGAGCTTACCCGTCTGCGGGCCGTGCGGCGAGCGCATGCTCCCGGAATTGTCCAAGACGATCTGGACGTTGGTCAGCTGCCGTTCGACTTCCGGCGGGTTGAAGCGAACCGGGTGCGCCAAGAACAGGATGGCCAAGGCCAGCAGACAAGCCGGCAGGCAATTCGCAGCATTGATCAGGAAGCGCCAGAAACGACCGCGGCCGACCTGCGCATGGTCGAACGGCATGGCCAACGGCTGCCCCGGCCGCACCCACTCCCAAAAGGCGAGGATGACGGGGATGGCGAGGAGCGCCAAGAGCTGAGGATACAGGAAGGTCATCGGACAGGGGCGCCTCCAGGGGCTTGGGCATGCGGGGCGACGAGCGCCGCGATTTCTTCGACGGTCACCGCGGATTCGCGGCGATAGAGCCAAGCCTGCAGTCGGTGGAGGTTCTCCGCGGTCCGTCCATCTTTCGCCACGGCGGCCAAGACTTCTGTCATCGGCGCGTCGGCGCGTAAGAGGCCTTCACGCCAGCAACGCAGCAAAATCATCTCCATGCGCGCTTGGCCAGAGGCATCGAGGGTTCCCGCCCGCAACCGGCCCAGCAGGCCATGCAACTCCTCGGCTTCCGTCAGAGGCGCCGCGACCGGAGCCGGCGGCACGCGCCGGGGACGGCCCCAGAAAATCAACGGGTAAAGGCAGGCCAGCCAGACGATCCCGAGGACGGTCAACTTGGTGTAATAACGTCCGCCGACCTGCACGCCGACCTGCTCAGTCTCCTTGATGCGGGCTTCGAGTTCCTTGGACATCTTCGGGTCGCCGTGGAACTTGAAGACCGGCAAGCCGTCGAGGACCGCCCCGCTCTCGCTGGTCAGGTAATCCCGCAGGTCATAGTCGCCTTCGCGGTTCACGAGGTAGCGGACATCGTACACGCGGCCACCCGGCGCGCCGGTGACCTGCGCGATGCGCACGTTGACCGCGACGCCCCACTTGAAGGGCTTCACCGCCAACTCGGGGCCGCCATAGGTGATGATGGCCGCCTGCTCGACGCCCAAGGGCACGTTGAGCAACTCATCTTTCCGGGTCAGCCACCACGCCAACGGCAGGCCAAGGACGAGGGCCAAGGCCGCCCACGGCACCCAGCGTCGATGGAAGAACGCAAGGAAGGCGTGCATGGTCAGCGGACGCTCCGGGCCGATTGGCCGCGGTGCTGCAGGAAGTGGGCCAGGGGCGCGAGGATCGGGCCATCCGTGCGCAAGGGGAGATAGTCGACGCCGAAACGGCTCAACTCGGCCTTCCAGGCGGAGGTGTCGACGAACGGCCGGCCGCCGCGCCCGATGAAGGCGTGGCCGGATTCGGCCTCGACGCCACGGAAGAAGCCCGCGCCTTGGACGCCGCGCTCCGCGGGATCCTCGAGGTGCAAGGCGATGCAATCGTTCCGCTGCGCCAAGACCTGCAGGGCTTCCAAGGAACCGGGGTCATGCAGGTCGCTCAGGACGATGACGGTCGTGCGGCGCGTGAGGGAGGGCGCGAGTTCGCGCGCCCGCTTGGCCAACGAGGTGGCTTCACGAAAATCGTGCCGACGGAGCTGATGCGACCACTCGAGCACGGTGGTGCGGGAAAGCGTAGGACGGATATGCAGTTCCCGCGCGCCGCAGCCGAGCAAGCCGACGGGCGTGACGTTGCCCTGGGCCGCCAAACCGATGCCGGCGGCGATGCGCACGGCCCAAGCGTACTTGCTCAACGCCTGCGACGACACGCACATGGACGCGGAGGTGTCGACGAGGAGATACAAGGGGACCTGCTTGGGCTCCTCGTACTCCTTGACGAAGAGCTTGCGCATGCGCGCGGAGAGTTTCCAGTCGATGAACTTCACCGGATCACCGGCGACGTACGGACGGGACTGCGCGAACTCGAGCCCGGCGCCATGGAAAACCGACTGCTCCTGGCCGAAGCGCAGGCTGTTCGCCAGCTGCAGGACAGCGACCTCGAACTCCCGGGCATCGACGGGATCGTGGGCGAGGACAGTGGAACGGCGCATCGGAGGAAGGACGAGAAGGACCGACGAAGCCGGCTCAGCCGAGGCCGGCCAGGATTTCCTGCAGCACCTTGGGACCCGTATGGCCGGCGGCCGAAGCCTCGTAGCTCACGCGGATGCGGTGCAGTACGACGTCTTCCGCCAGGTCGAAGAGGTCCTCGGGCGTGACATAGTCGCGGCCATGGATGACCGCGCGGGCGCGGGCCGCGTTGACGAGCGCCAAGCCGGCGCGCGGCGAGCAGCCGAAGTCGAGCAGCTTGGACTCGCGGGTGCGGCGCACGAGCTCGACGGAATGCTTGAGGAAGACTTCGCTGACATGGACCTTTTGCACCGCCTCCATGGCGGCGACGAGGTCCGCGGCCGTGCCGACCGGCGAGCCGTCGATCATGTCGAAGGCCGTCTTGGGCACCGCCCCACCCTCTTCCTTCCGCAGGCCCATGCCCAACTGGCGACGGAGGATGTCCTGCTCTTCGTCGCGGCCAGGGTAACCGAGGCGGTGGAGCAGCATGAAACGGTCCAGCTGGGCTTCCGGCAGCTCGAAGGTGCCCGACTGCTCCACGGGGTTCTGCGTGGCGATGACGAGGAAGGGGGTCGGGAGCTTCAGGCTCTGGCCACCGAGGGTGACCTTGCGCTCCTGCATGGCTTCCAGCATGGCGCCCTGCACCTTCGGGGCCGCGCGGTTGATTTCGTCCGCAAGGAGGAGGTTCGTGAAGACCGGACCGCGATGGATGCGGAACTCGCCGGTCTTCTGGTCGACGACTTCGGAGCCCAGGATGTCCGACGGCAACATGTCGACGGTGAACTGGATGCGCTTGAAGTCGAGGTGGATGGCCTTGGCGACGGTGTTGACGAGCAGCGTCTTCGCGAGGCCGGGCATGCCCTGCAGGAGCAGGTGACCGCCCGTGAGGAGCGCGATCATGACGCGCTCGACGACGACGTCCTGGCCGACGACGACTTGGCCGACGCGCGCGCGCACGGCACCGACGAACTGTTGAGAGGATTGAGTGGAGGACATGGGACTAAAAGAGGTTTTAGGGGATGGGGTTAAGGGGAGCGGGCATCATGCAAGGCTTAGCGGAGTTGCTTCAGCCATTTCTGAAGGATGGCGCGAAGTTCAGGTTCACCCAAGGTGCTCGCGCCGTTGAAGCAGCCTTCTTGGATGCGGGCCAAGTCCTGGGCGAGTTCGCCCTTCTGCGCGGCGTTAAGCGTGATGAGCGGGCTCGCGCCATAACGACGGAGGAAGGCCGCGGCGGCGAAGCCATCAACCTCGGACGGCATGTGGAAGACGTCGCGCGCCAAGGGAGCCACCGGACCCTTCGGACCGCCGCGCAGGCCGAAGAAGAGACCCAGGCCAAGCAAGGCGACGAGGCCACCGACGGTGGGCCAGAGCCACGGACTGGTCGGCGCCGGCGGAATCGCCCCGGTGCCGGGCAAGGTGCGCTGGCGGTCCAAGCGGACCGAGGCCTTCGGGAGGACCTTGAGGTCCATGTCCTCATAGGTGCGCCAGACGGCGCCGTTGGCCGTATTCTTCAGCGGTGCGAACGGCACTTCAGTCGCCTTGTCGGCGGCGCGGATCGCATCGCCATCCAAGGAGATGACCCAATGGCGCTCAGAGCGGGCGGTGACCTGCTCGCCCCACGTGTTGAGTTCCTTGATCTGCAGGCCTTCGTTGGGGCTCACCTGACGGACCGCCGCCACGCGCTTCACGATGTCGAGGTCGACGAGGTCATCCAGGTCAGGCACCAGGCCCGTGCCCGTCGCGAGGATGTCCAGGTTGAGCTGACCGTTGATGCCGAACTGGCGCGTATCGAGGGTCTGCGTGACTTCCACGCGGCCGGCCGGACGTGGGCCCACCGGCGTCGGGGAAACCTTGAGCAACGTCTCGGCCGAGACAGCCGGCACGGTCACCGGACCCGAGAGGTCGATGAACTTGAGGTCCAGCTTCACCGGCGGCACCTTGTCGACGCTGGCGTCCTTGGCCCGCACGAGCACGTAGGCGAGGACGGTCTCCTCCCAACCCGGGCGGGATGTCGGGCGAGGCTTGACGTCAGGGGTCGCGAAGGTGATCGAACGGACGACGAAGAACGGCGAAAGCGCCTCCGTCAGGTCCATCTCGAATTCATCGCGCGGGCCTTGGAGCTCGCGGCCTTTGCGGACCGTCGACCCGCGGCGCTTGTTCTTCGCCGCGGTGGCGGCGGCGTCGTTCGTGAGGTATTGGCCGAGCTTGGCCACGCGACCCATGGCTTCGGTATGGATGACGCTCACGAAGATGCCGAACTCCTGGTTAGCGCCCACCGTATTGGGGCCGTCCAAGCGGGTCTGGATACGGACTTCGCTCAGGAGTTCGTCGAGGTAGGTGGCGCGCTTCTGCAGCGCCATCGTGAAGGGATCGTCCTTGGTCACCACCAGGGCGGCGGCGAGGTAGCGGTACTTCACGTCCTCATGCAAGGGCTCGCGCTCATCGGTGAGGCGCGCATTGAGCGTCTTGGCGAGGAGGTTCATGTGCGTCTGGGCCGCCTTGCCGGGGAGGGCCTGGATGCTGCTACGGACCTTCTGGAGGCCGGCGCGGTTCACGCTCTTGGCGAGGTTGACCGTGTTGTTGTGGCCGATGCCGACGAGGGCGTTGAACCAGACGAGGTAAGGCTCGATGGATTGGTTCGTGCCGCCATTGCGGATAAGCTCACGAGCATAGGCGTCGGCGCCTTTCTGGAAATAATCCAGCGACTGCAGGCTGCGTTCCTTCATGTTGGCGAGGCGCTTGGCCGGATCGACCGGGGCGATGTCCTGGAGGTATTCGAAGTCGGCCCAGTCGTTCAGCACCTGGCCACCGAAGAGGAGTCCTCGGGAAGAGGTCGGATGGTTCTTGGTCCAGGCGTCGACCATCCCGACCAAGGAGGCATAGGTGCCTTGAACCATGTCATAGGTCTGCTGGTCGGTGCGGCGGGTCAGCATGCTGCGCTGGAGCTCCGGCTTGCGCCAACGGTCCGAAAGGTTGGCGTGCATGCGCGCGGTGAGCAGGAAGAAAACCTGCTCGTCCATCTGGTCCGCAGGCCCGAAGACCTTCTCGATGTGCGTGACGCGGTAGGCTTCGGCGTTGCTGTAGGCCTGGTCGAACGCGGCGACGACCTTGCCTTGGTCGCGCGGGGTGACCTTGGCGGCGCGGAAGAGCGCCATCATCTTGGCGAGGCTGTCGATGTTGCGTTCCATCATGACCGGGGTCACGGGGATGCGGGCGTCCTCCGGCAGGCCATAGCGACGACGCAGTTCCTCCGGCACCACGGGATTGTTCGCTTGGGCCCAGGCGGCGAGGAAGTCCTCGGCCAAGGCGACGCCCGCGGCGGGCGAGCGCTGGGCGAGCGCCGTGATGCGGTCGGCCGCGGCTTCGAAGTTGGCGCTCGCGATGACCGCGCGCGAGAGGCTGGCGTCCAGGCGTTCGCGGGTCTCCGGACGGAGCGCGGCCAGCCACTTCCCCATCGGGGCCAGGCCCAACAGCTCTTCGGGATCGATGGCGGAAGAGCCGTTGTTGCTGGCGCGCGTCCGGCGGGTGGCCAAGGCCGCGCGCTGGGCGAAGGTGACTTCGACCTCGTTCATCCATTCTTCGGCCATGGCCGCGAGCAGCGGGTTCCAAGGGCTGGCCGTGGCGTCGGCATGGTTGGCGACCAAGGTCGCAAGGACCACCTGGGCGCGGAGGTTCTCGACGCGGACCGCCGCCTCTGAACGCGCGTCGGTCTGGATCTTGCGTTGCAGGCCCGCGATGAGCCGGACCGCGACGTCGGGCTTGGTGCGGATGAGCTCGCGGAAGAAGCTGTCGAGGTTCGCGGGCTGCACCTGCGTCATCACGCGGGCGAGGTTGCCCGCGGCCTTGGTCTTGTCCCAATCGTTGAGTTTCTCGCGGTTGAGGATGGCGACGTTCTCGTCCCAGACCTTCTGGATCTGCTCGCGCTGGGCGAATTCGCTGGCCTGCTCGGCCGACAAGAACGCGGCGACTTCCTGGCGCAGGGCTTCGTCCTTGATGTCGTCGAGGCGCTCCCGGTTCGGCAGGTAGACCAAGGCGAGTTCCTTGAAGCCACCGGCCAGCAGCGCGCGCCCGGCGGCCAGACGGCGGGCCGGATCCTTGCCGCCTAGTTTGGAGGTGCCGCGGCGCAGGCGTTCGGCCAACCAGAAGGACTCGTTCGGTGGCACGCTGTTGGACAGCAGTTCGCCGACCTTGCGGAGCTCGGCGTCGTTCAGCTCGCCGGGCAACGTGTCGACCAAGGCAAAGATGTCGTCGAGTTTCATCCCGCTCTTCTGGCGCTCGGTCAGGTCGGCGAGCATCTTGTCGAAGATGCGGCGGGCGAGGTCGGGCGGCAGCTGGCCCAGTTCGGCGCGGATCTGCGTCCAATCGCCCAAACGGAAACTGTGCAGGAAGCGCGTATCGGCGGCCGTGGAGGCCTCGATCTTGCTGGCGCGCTCGAGCGCGGTGAAGACTTCGGAGAGGTCGCGCGAGAACTTATGGTTGAGCAGGTTCTCGTACTGCGCCTGCGTCTTCGGGTCGAGCGCGGGGGCCGACTGCGCGGAGGCCAATGGGGCCAACGCCAGCAAGGCAAGGAGGAGTCCGCAGGGGAGCGTGGTTCGCATGGAGCTTGGGAGTTTAAAGAGAGAAATTAGGAGCCTTCCGGGAGCTTGAATTCATTGAGCATCGAACGCGCATCGGTCTTCTCGACCGGCTTGGGCTCAGGACCCGGCTTGGGGTCGCCCAGCAATTGAGCCGCGGCGCGGAGCTTCTTCGGGTCGACAGGACCTTCCTGCGGCTTGGCTTGGAGCGCGGCCTCGAGGTTGCGGAGTTTCTCGGCATCGATGCCGCCGACGCCCGTCACGGCGCGGACGCCGCCCGCGGC
>JBEGRN010000033.1:0-11822 GCA_041180425.1 Verrucomicrobiota bacterium | reverse complement strand
GCTAGCCTCATTTTGGGGGCATGGATTGGCAGGTTAAACCTATTGCTCGCACCTGTGCCGCTTCCGGCCAGGAGCTTCACGTCGGCGACACCGTCGTGTGCGTCGTCTACAAGCCCGTCGGCGGCAACATCGAGCGCGCCGACGTCCTCAAGGACCAGGCGACCAACTTCACCCCGAACGGCCTGCTCCTCGGACGCTGGACGCGCGAGGTCAAGGAGCGCAACGAAGAGGAACAAGCCCACCGCGCCCAGCTCCTGGCTTCGCGCGAGGAGTTCTTCCTCTCCCTCTACGACGACGCCGAAGATCCCAGCGGCGACAAGGGCGTGCTCAAGCACATCCTCGCTATGCTCCTCGAGCGCAAGCGTATCCTCCGCGCGATGGGCCCGGCCGACAAGGGCCTGATTCCTTACCAACACGCCTCGTCCAAGCAGACCTACCTCGTCCCAGCCTTGGACCTCCAGCCTAGCCACCTCCTGCAGGTCGGCACCGCCTTGGAAATGCTCGTCGGCTAACCTTATGTCGTTCCTCCGTCCCGTCAGCCTGTTGCTGGCCGTCCTCGCCCTCGCGGGCTGCCAGACCGACAAGGTCACGCACATCGCCTCCATCTACGTCGAGGCCCCGCCGTCGACGACCTTGACGATGCGCAAGAACGTCAAGCTGCCGGTCAGCGGGATCACCATCCCGATCATGACCAAGGAGCTCACCCTCGCGGAAGACCTCCTCAGCACGACGGTCATCGAAGCCGGCCCCAGCGACCTTCGCCAAGTCTACCTGCTCGTCCATGTGAACACGTCCGCCGCGCGCAACATCATGGACATCACCCGCCAAGCCCGCGGCAACAACCTCGTGCTCGTCGTCAACGACGCCGCGGTCGGCATCATGCACATCGACCAGCAGATCAACGATGGGAAGCTCATGTTTGCGGTCGAACAGAAAGGCATGAACAGCCGCGAGGCCGCCCTCTTCCTGAGCGACAAGCTGAACGCCTCGACGGTCATCATCCGCAAGGAACTCGAGCAAAAGTGAGCCGCAGCCTAAGCACGCTCGCCTGCCTGCTGCTCACCGGCCTCCTCGGGGCCACCGAAATCGTCTGGCCGACCTCGATGGACCGGACGACCCTCCGGTCGGTCGAAGACTACGCGCAACCCACGGTCTCGGGCAAACCGGAGTCGGCGCTGTTCGGCATGGTGCGCGACGACCAGCATCGTTTCCACGAGGGCGTCGATATCCGCCCCATCGCCCGCGCCCCCAACGGCGAACCGCTGGACCGCGTGTTCACCGCGATGAAAGGCAGCGTCGCCTACATCAACCAGCAGCTCAACGGGCCCTATGGGAAATACGTCATCCTCTACCACCCGGAAGCCGAGATCCCGGTCTACACGCTGTACGCGCACCTCGCGGCGGTGGAGAAAGGCCTGAAGGTCGGCGACAAGCTCCCGAAGGGCACGGCCATCGCGACGATGGGCCATACCTCCATCAGCCCGACCGCCATCCCCAAGGAACGCGCGCACCTGCATTTCGAGGTCGGCTTGGTGCTCTCCGCCAACTTCGGCAACTGGTATAACCAACAATCCGACCTGCGTGATTCGCCCAATCAACATGGCATCTGGAACGGGCAGAACCTCGTCGGGTTCGACCCCGTGCCGGTCTTGGCCCGCTCCTCGGTCAACCTGCTCGACAGCGTACGGCAACTGCCGACCGCGCTCGCCGTGACGATGCGCACCAAGCGTCCGCCGGACTTCATCCAACGGTACCCTGGCCTGCTCGCACCGGGGACGGACCCCGCGAAGGCCGCCGGTTGGTACGTGGAGTTCACCTGGCATGGCTTGCCAAAACGCTGGACGGCGCTCCCCCCGGAGAGCCAGCAGCTGCCCAAGGGCGTCTGGAGCTACGTGGCCTTGGACAACAATCAGCGACAGATGCTGACCTTGCGGAAGATGATCACGCCGGACGCCAAGATGCCCGGCGAGACCTTGATCCGGAACGTCGACATCCTGCTGACCGGCGCGCGCTGATCAGTTGTGGCCGGGGTCCTCGGGCGAATCGAGCACGAGCCGGAGGTCCGGGCGATGCCGCGCCAACAGGCCTTTCCAATAGGCCTGCTCCGTGAGCTGGGCGGTGGCGCGTTCGAAGGGACAGACGACCCAGGCGTTCAGCCTTAGTTCGTTCTCGAGCTGGCCAGGCGACCAGCCGGCATAGCCGACATAGGCGAACAGCCGATAGTCCCCGACATCGGCCAAGACCTCGGCTTCTTCGCGGCTGATGCCGTAGCGGATCGCCGCCGGACCGCGGGCGGAGAACTTCCATCCCCCCAAGGCCATCCGGTCGGCGGAGCACGGCCCGCCCACGTGGATGGGAACGCCAGCCAACGGACCAGCGCCGAATTCCTCCTGCACTTGGCCGAGGTACTGCCCCATCGGGCGGTTCAGGATCACGCCCATGGCCCCGTCGGCCGCCGTGTGCGTATGGATGAGGACGACGGTCTCGCAGAAGTGCTCGTCGCGCTGCAAGGGGTGCGAGACCAGCACACGCCCCGCGATCGACTGGAACTTCCCGGCCATCAGCCCACCAGCTTCGTGACGGCGACGCCGGCCTGCGCGAACAGCTCGGCGACGAGCGGGTCGTTCTTGTAGTCGTGGCGGTAGCGCACCTCCGTGATGCCGGCGGCGGCGAGGATCTTCGCGCAGTTCACGCACGGGAAATGGGTGACGTAACAGACCGTGCCCTGCAGCGAGACGCCGCGCTTGGCGGCGTCGGCCACGGCGTTCTGCTCCGCATGTACGGTGGCCTGCTCATGGCCGTCGCGTACCTTGGAGTCGTGCGGCGTGCCCGGCAGGAAGCCGTTGTAGCCCGCCGCGACGAGGCGGTTAGGGTGCTTGCCGGTGGACACGACGACGCAACCGACGTGGAGGCGCTCGCAGCTGGAGCGCGAGCTGACCAAGACGGCGGTCGCCATGAAATACTCGTCCCATGACGGACGGGCGCCCGCATGGACAAGGGCCTCGAGCTGGCCGGCGAGTGACTCGTGGGGCTTCATCGCGAGACCCAGAATCCCGCAGGGACCCAGCCAAGGCAAGAGGCAGTTACGCACAGGGCACCGGCCACCAACAGCAAGGCCGCGGCTTGGGCGAGGAAAGGCACGAAATCAGCGGCCGCCTGGGCCCGACGGAAGCCAACGGCCTGCTTCAGCGCCCACGGGGCGACCAGCAGGGGGAGCCAACCGAAGACGAGCCCAAGGCAGGCCAGCCCCCCGACTAAGTTCAAGGTGAAGAGTCCGCGCGCGAAGCCTCGGCCGAAACGGACGACGGACGTGCGCTTGCCGGCCGCGACATCGGTCTCGTAGTCGCGCGCATTATTTGCGACGAGGATGTTGTCCGCGAGGAGGCCCAAGCCCAAGCCTGCGAGCAAGGCCGCCGTCCAGGGCATAGGATCTCCGCAGAGCCCGCACTTGCATCGAGGGGCGGTCAGCCACGCCACCCAAGCGGTCAACGCCGTGGCTTGCACACCGAAGCAGGCGATGACGAAGACATCGCCGAGTCCACGGTAGGCCAACGGGAACGGCCCTACGGTATAGGCTAAGGCACACACGATCGCGAGCACGCCCGCCAAGGCCAGCCATGGCGAAAGCAGGCCGACGGGGCTCCCGACGACCATGGCCAAGAGGCAGGCGACCCAGATGCCGCGTTTCATCTGCGCCGGCGTGATGTCGCCGTTCGCAACGGCCCGGCGCGGCCCGATGCGCGCGGAGGTATCGGCTCCACGCAAGGTATCGCCCAGGTCGTTGGCGAAGTTGCAGGCGACCTGCACGCAGAGGGCGAAGCCCAAACAGAAAGCCAATGCGAGGCTGGGATCAACGGGCCAGTCCAACCGTCTCCCATAAACATGCACCACCGCCCCGCCGACCGCGACCGGCACGGCCGCCGCGACCAAGGTCTTCGGACGACAAGCATCGATCCATGTGCGCAGCGAAGCCATGCAAGGCCGACAATGCCGAACCGCTGGGTTCCGAAAACAAAAAAGCCCCGGTGGCCCGGGGCTTTTGCAAGAGACTGAAATCTCTTACTTGGACTTCAGTTCGGTCACCGTGCCGACCGAGACGGCGTCCTGCCAGTTGGCGGACATCGAACCAGCGGTCTTCTTGGAGACGAACTTGGTGTCGTCGGAAGCGGTGTCCTGGAACCAGGTCACGTGGGAGTCACCGAAGGCGATGTGGCCGCCTTCAGCACCCCAGACGCCGGTGGCAGCGTCCCACTTGCCGGCGGTGGTCAGACCACGAGCCCAGAAGAGAGGAATCTTTTCGTCGATGTTGCGGGGGGTCGGGACGAAGGTCGTCCAGGAGTGGTAGCCGTACTGGACGGAGCCGGTGGCGAAGTTCGGGTCAACGGTCTGGCTGCCGGTGGCGCCGATGAGGACCTGCTTCGGGAAGGAAGCGGATTCGTTCAGCTGGTCGGCTTCAACGTACCAGAGCTCAGCGGAGTTCAGGTTGGAGTTGTAGGAGAGGACAGCGCCGAAGTCGGCGACCGAGTTGGCCTGGGTCGGGGCGGTGAGGCTCCAAGCACCCTGCTTGACGAACTTGTTGCCCGTCGAGGCGAAGGCGATGTAGGCCTGGGCGATGTTGCGCACCTTGGTCTGGGCGGTGGACTGCTTGGCCTTCTTCATGACGCCCTGAACGCCGGGGAAGAGGACGGCGGCCAGGATGCCGATGATCGCGATCACGGTCAGCAGCTCGATGAGCGTGAAGCCTTTGCGGTTACGGGTAGGGGTATTCATGGGGTGTGAGGGGTAGCTAATAAGGATAGGTGGGTTAAAATGGAATGAAAGCGAAAAAGAACGGAACAAAATCAATAGGGCAAGGGGAAACGGGCGCAGAGGGCCGACGCAATCGCCTTACCTTCTTCGATTTTCGCAGGATTGGCGGGATCGGAGAGCACCACAGCGATGGCTTTGGCGATTTCCTTCATTTCCGCTTCCTTCATGCCGCGAGAGGTGACCGCAGGGGTACCCACGCGAATACCGCTGGCCTGGAAGGGGCTACGGGTCTCATCCGGCACGGTATTCTTATTGGTGGTGATGTGGGCCGCATCCAGCGCGAGCTGGGCATCCTTGCCCGAAACATTCGGATGGCTCTTACGCAAGTCAATGAGGCTCAAGTGGTTATCCGTTCCACCACTGATCAAACCGAAGCCGTGGGCCACGAGGGCATCCGCCAAGGCCTTAGAGTTGGCGACGACTTGGCGGGCGTAGTCCTTGAAAGCCGGGGTCGCGCATTGGGCGAAGCAGACGGCCTTGGCGGCGATGACGTGCTCCAGCGGGCCACCCTGGGCGCCCGGGAAGACGGCCGAATCAATGGCCTTAGCATGCTCGGCCTTGCAGAGAATCAGGCCGCCGCGCGGACCACGGAGGGTCTTGTGCGTGGTCGTGGTGACGAAGTCGGCATGCGGCACCGGGGAGGGATGTACGCCCGCGGCGACGAGGCCGGCGATGTGCGCGATGTCGGCGAGGAGGAGAGCGCCGTTTTCCTTGGCGATCTTACCGAAGCGGGCGAAGTCGATCTCGCGGGCGTAGGCAGACGCGCCGACGGTGATCATCTTCGGCTTTTCGCGCGCGGCCATCTCGGCGACTTCGTCGTAGTTGATGCGGCCATCGGCGCCCACGCCGTAGTGGACGACGGTGTAGAGCTTGCCCGAGAAGTTGGCCGAGTTGCCGTGCGTGAGGTGCCCGCCGTGCGACAGGTTCATCGTCAGGATCTTGTCGCCAGGCTTGATCGTGGCGAAGTAGACCGCGGCGTTGGCCTGGCTGCCCGAGTGCGGCTGCACGTTGGCGTGGTCGGCGCCGAAGAGGGCCTTGGCGCGGTCGATCGCGAGCTGCTCGATCTTGTCGACCTGTTCGCAGCCGCCGTACCAGCGCTTGCCGGGGTAGCCTTCGGCGTACTTGTTCGTGAGCACGCTGCCTTGGGCTTCCATGATCGCCGGCAAGGTGAAGTTCTCGGAGGCGATCAGTTCGATGTGCGTCTGCTGACGCTTGAGCTCGGCCTTGATGATGGCGTCGATTTCCGGGTCGAGCTGGGCGAGAGGAGTGCGGCTGATGGCGGTCATGGGAATAGGGAGATAGGTGAAAGAAGGGGAAGCAAGCGTGACAACGGAAAAGGGGCGGATTTATCCACAAGCCTCGATCTTGCCGACGCGGCGGTCATGGCGGCCGCCCTCGAACTGGGCCGCCAAGAAGGCTTCGGCGCAGGCCAGGGCCAAGGGGAGGTCGACATATTTGGCCCCCAAACACAGGACGTTCGCGTCATTATGGCGACGGCTGAGTTCCGCGGCGTCGGCGCTCTGCACCAAGGCCGCCCGGATGCCGGGGACCTTGTTGGCGGCGATGGAGATGCCGATGCCGGTGGTGCAGACCAAGAAGCCGAAGCGGGCCCGGCCCGAGGTCACGTCGGCCCCGACGGCATGCGCGTAGTCGGGATAATCACAGGAGGCCTCGGTCTCAGTGCCACGGTCGAGGATGGTGTAGCCTTTGGCACGCAGGGCGGCCATGAGATCTCGGCGCAGGGCCAAGCCCCCGTGGTCGCTGCCAAAAGAAAGGGTCAAAGGAGTGGTCATGGACGGATAAAGTGGTGCTTCAGGTAGGCCAAGAGGGCCGGGATGGCTTCGACCATCGAGTCGCGGCATTCTTCGTAGTCACGGTAGCCTCCGCCGAAGGGGTCGGGAATATTGCGGTCCGCGCCTTCCGGCAGGACGTCGCGCAAGAGGAGGACGTGCTCGGGGAGCGACTCGAACCGTTGGCGCAGCGCCGCCAAGTGCGACTCGGTCATGCCAAAGACGACGAGGCTGCGGTCGAGGTCGGCCTGCGACAGGAGCCGGCTGCGATGGGCCTTCAGGTCCTGCCCGATGCGTTGCATCGTCTTGACCGAATTCGCGGAGGCCGGGTCGCCCGGGTGCGCGGCCAAGCCGAACGAAGCGACCTGCAGCTGCTCCAGCCCCCCTGCCCGCTTCGCCAACGCCGCCCGCAGCAACGCCTCCGCCATCGGGCTGCGACAGGTGTTCCCTGTGCAGACAAACGTCACGGTATCGCGTTCGACAGGCATGGGCGAAAGGGTGTCGAGACGGCGGACCGGTTCAACCTGTAATCAGACGGCGCCGTCGCGGCGCAGCTGGCGGTAACCGATATCTCGACGGAAATGGCAGCCGGTGAACTGGATCTGCGGGACCACGGCATAGGCCTTTTGCGCCGCTTCCGCCAAGGTGGCGCCATGGGCGACAACCCCAAGCACGCGGCCGCCAGAGGTCACGACGGAGCCTGTCGGCAGGCGCTTGGTGCCCCCATGCACGATGTCCACGCCCGCCGGGAGCTGGGTCGGCAAGGTGATGACGTCACCCTTGCGGATTTCGCCTGGATAACCGCCGGCGGCGAGGACGACGATGATGGTCGAACCAGGGCGCAAGCGCACCGAGGCAGAGCGGAACGTGCCGGCGGCGATGGCCTCCATGATCTCGACCGGGTCCGTCTCGAGCGAGGGCATCAGCACCTGGCATTCGGGATCGCCGAAACGGACGTTGAACTCGACCACCCGTGGGCCGGTCGCGGTGACCATGATGCCAACGTAAAGGGTGCCACGGTAATCGATGCCGTCGGCCTTGAGGCCACGCAGCGTGGGCACGATGATCTCCTCGCGGAGGCGGCGCTCGACTTCCGGCGTGACGACGGTCGTGGGCGCATAGGCGCCCATGCCGCCGGTGTTGAGACCGGTATCGCCTTCGCCCACGCGCTTATGGTCCTGGCTCGGCGGCAGCATCAAGTACTCTTCGCCGCAGACCATCAGCATGATCGAAGCCTCTTCGCCCTGCATGAACTCCTCGATGACGACTTCATCGCCGGAACTGCCGAAGACCTTCGTCTCCATCATGTCGCGCAAGGCCGCTTCGGCCTCGGCATGCGTCGTCGCGATGACGACGCCCTTCCCCGCCGCCAGGCCCGAAGCCTTGATGACGATGGGGACGGGCTGCCGGCGCACATAAGCCAACGCCGGCTCCAAGGAGCGGAACGTCTCGGCCGCGGCGGTCGGGATCTTATGCCGGAAAAGGAAATCCTTGCTGAAGGCCTTGCTGGCTTCGAGGCGCGCCCCGGCTTGCAGAGGCCCATAAGCCTTGATGCCTGCCGCTTCGAGGACGTCCACCACGCCATGGGCCAACGGCACCTCGGGACCGACGATGACAAACTGCGTACCCGTCCGGCGGACCAGTTCGAGGACCGCAGCGCCGCTGTTGATGTCGACCTCCAGGCATTCGGCCTCCAAAGCCATGCCACCGTTGCCGGGCGCCACGCGGACCTTGCCGACGCGGGGGCTGCGGAGGCAGGCCTTGAGCAACGCGTGCTCACGGCCGCCCGAACCAAGGATGAGAACGTCGATCTTGTCCTGCGGTGCCATGCCCCTATTCCTGCCGCGGCGCCGCCTTAAGGGAATAAAAAAGAGGCCCGGCTCAAAATTGAACCGGGCCAGCTTTAAATTGGTGCTCAGGCCGGGACTTGAACCCGGACACCTTACGGCACATGCACCTCAAGCATGCGTGTCTGCCATTCCACCACCTGAGCAATCTAAGGAAGGTGGAAAGTGGAACACCCGGGCATCAGTGCAAGAAAAAAGCGTTTGTGCCCACGCTTGCCAAGCGAGGTAACTTTGCCAACTCTCGCCCCGCAATGTCTCCCGATCCGGCCGATTCGTCCCGCCCTCCCGAAGAATCTATCAAGCCGATAGACCTTTCTTCGCTCGGTTTTGGCCCTTCTTGGGTCGACGGCCCGAACGAAAGCACCGGCCCGAGCCGGGGGTCCCGCCGCGAAGGTGGCGACCGTCCTTCTTTCCGTGACGGCGGCCACCGCGGCCCGAGCCGTGGCCCTGGTGGCCCTTCCCGCGGTCCCGGCGGTCCCTCCCGTGGTCCGGGCGGCCCTTCCCGTGGCCCAGGCGGCCCTTCCCGCGGTCCGCGCGATGACCGACGTGGCCCGAGCCGCGACGACCGCAACGAGCGCTTCCGCGATGAGCCGCCCATCCCGCAGATGGTCGTGACGACTGGCTTCTTCCCCGACGACGCCAAGTTCGAACTGTTGGGCGACGCGATGAAGAAGAGCCAGATCACGTATGAGCTGTTCAGCGTCGCGCTGCTCATCCTCGACAAGGAAGACCGCCTTTCGATCGTCATCAAGCCGGCCGACGCCGACAAGCGTCCCGATGCGACGCTGTCGCTCTCCGTGCCGGATGGCGTGCCGTTCCTCACCGAAGCCGAAGCGGTCAGCCACGTGCTCAACCGCCACCTCGACCAGTTCTTCGACACGGTCGAAGTCGAAACCGAAGCCCCTAAGGGCTCCTTCCTGATGGTCGCCCGCTGCAAGCGCACCGGCGCCATCCTCGGCTCGCCCACGCACCATAGCTACCAGAAGGCCCTGCGCGAACACCACGCCCGCACCTGCCCCAACGCCCCGTTTGACCGCTTCAAGGCCGACCTCGAGATGGTCCGCGAACCCGAAGCCATCGAGGCCTGGAAGAAGTCCATGTCCACCCGCACGGAATACGCCCCGAAGAACCGCCAAGAGGGCGAGCCGGAGCGCCTGGAAAGCATGGACGCCGCCCGCGGCTTCCTGCTGGCCTTCCGCCGCGAGGCCACCGTCGTGTCGCGCAACCAAGTCCGCTTCCCGGGCCGCCTGCTCGCCGAGATGCCGCCCGGCCCGCTCCGCGACTGCGTCCGCTACGCGCTCGACCGCCAACGCGAGTTCCCGCTCGACACCGCCAACGGCATCCGCGGCCGCCTCCGCAAGGAAGGCTTCCATCTCTATAAGAAGGGCTCCAAGGGCATCACCTATGCCTGCGGCGTGCGCCGCAAGTGCCGCGACCCGAAGTCCAGCTTCAGCGATTCGATGCAGAAGATCTTCGACTGCCTCGACAAGACCTCCGGCATCCAAGGCAAGGACGTCGCCCTCGCCGTCGCCGGCGAAGCCGCGGACGACGCCGCCAAGGCCCGCGTGCTGTCCGACCTGAACTTCCTCGTCGGCGAAGGCTACATCGCCAAGCTGCATGACGGTCGCCTCTTCGCCCAGCCGGTGCTCAGCACCCAAGCCCAAGCGAAGGAAGAAGCCGCCAACGAAGACGCCTCCGAAGAAAAGTAAACGCCCGCTCCAGCGAGCAGGCAGAAAAAAGGGCAGCACGTGGTGCTGCCCTTTCTCTTGGACGCGCGGCCCGTCCCTACCCGACCCTCACTTCCAGTTGTCCGCGATCCACGGGGTCGGCAAGACGCGGCGATACCACTTGCCGCTGCGCCCCACCAAGGCGTCGGGCGGATTGGGCACGCCGTGGAAGACGATGATCTTAGCGCCTTCCGGGATCGAGGGAGTCTGGAAGAAGGAGAAGGGGAAATACTTCACGCAATGGCGCTTGAAGCTGCGGCACCAGGTCTCGGGCCAATAGCCGACCTTGCCCTGCGCACTGAGGTGCGCCGTCAGGAATTCCTGCTCGTTGCGATGGCGCTTCCGGACGGCTTCGAGGTTGGCGCGGAAATAGTCGAGGACGTCGGGGTGCGCCCCAGCGGTCCAGCGATAGACCGACGAGTTGCCGGTGTAGTCGCCCTTCTGCCAATCGCGGATGATCAGGAACTCTCCGGGCTGCTGGAAGAAGGCGTCCATATTGCCGACGATGACGATGTCGATGTCGAGGAAGAGCACTTCGCCCTTGAGCTCTGGTCCGCCGGGCGCGCTGAGGTCCGGGGAGAAGGATACGAGCTTGGTCCAACCACGCTCGGGTGCGCCGGCCGGGAGCTTGAGGCTCGGGATCGGGAAAGTCTCGATCCCGGGGTTAAGGCCGTCCTTGTTGTCCGTCAGGCACACGAACCGATGCGGGATGGTGAGATGCCGCTGCACCATCGAGTGGAGGCGGTTGACGTATTCGGGACCATACTTGGTGCCCCACTTCATGCAAAGGACGGTAGCCATGCGAAGGCCCTATCGTGGGCGAGGAAACGCCTTGCCTCCAGAGCAAACCGCAGGCGGCCCCGACGTTTCCGCCGCTTGCAGGCGACGGCGGCTTGGGTACAGTGTCCGGCATGAGCGACGACGACTACACCCCGGACGACAGTGGCGCCCCCGAGAGCAGCTCCCACCACGAAGGCTGCGACCACGAGGACGGCACCTTCTACGAGGAACAGCACCCTTGGGACAAGATCGACCTCGAGACGCGGGAGGCCCGCCGCGGGAGTTGCCTCCTCCTGCTCCTTGCCTTGCCCGCCGGGGCGTGGCTGCTGTTCAGCTGGTAAGGCCTGACCTCAAGCGATGTCCTTGTAGAAGCCCGGCGTCCACCGCCACCGGGGATCGTGCAGGACCCGCAAGGTCTCCTCGACCGTCAAGCCCTGGGCCCCAACCGCACGGTTGGCCGCCCGCAATGTCTCCCATTGCGCCCGCTCCGCCGCATTCAGGCGATCCTCCCGGCCATGCGGCACGCCCATGGCCAAGAGGTGCAGCCAGAAGCCTTCGAGCTGGAAGATGCTCTGGGCCGGCGTCAGGAGTTCGACCTCGAGGCAGAAGGTCGGGCCGTTTTCCCGATAGAACTCCACCAGGCGCTGGGCGCCATGCAAGGCGACGTGCGCCCGACAATGCCTCCAGAAGGGCGTGTCGAGGCGTTGGTTAAAACGGTAATGGACGGCCAAGAAGTCGCGGATCTCATCCCAGAGGCGGCCGCATAAGCGGTCGGTGGACGCGCGCATGGAGTGGTTCTTGCGTAGCCCGCCCTCCGCCAAGGCGGTCGTGAGGAAACGGCATTCGTGCGCGATGCAGAGCAAGGAGGT
>JBEGRN010000032.1:0-11872 GCA_041180425.1 Verrucomicrobiota bacterium | reverse complement strand
CGGGCCGACCGGCGCGATCCAATTGGACTCGAACGCCTCGAGCACGAACTCGACCTCGGCGCTGCCGACATCGGGAGGGGAAAGGTAAAGACGGGGCATAAGAATAAACTCAAAGGGAGACCGGGAACCGGGAAAAGGCCGAGGGCCTTGCCTGAAGCGAATCAGACGACCCGCATGGGCAGAAAAGGGGCACCTTGTTTATTACATCGTACACTGCTTGGCACATAATCGATGCATGCTGGGCATACATGAACCGCTTAAAGTACTAACCTTGGCCAAGGCCTTGCTGGCGGAGATTTATCTACTGCTAGCGACACAAAACTTCGGCAAGCACCCTGCGCTAAAGGACCAGCTTGCACGGGCCTCATTGTCGGTCGCAAGCAACATCGCCGAAGGCGATGGGCGATCTACAGTCAGAGATGGCATCCGCTTTTTCGGGTTCGCCATCGCTTCTGCCGAAGAAGCTAAAGTCCAACTAGAGCTGGCGACCAGCATCGGGATTATCCCAGTCGAAAAGGCGGTCGAGCTTTATGAGGGGTATGCAAAGGTTTGCCGGATGCTCCGAAAGCTGAGCGAGGTTCGCCTCCGGCGAATGTAAGCACGCATCCTTTCCGGTCCCCGGTTCCCCATTTCGCTCGGGTACTTATTTCCACGGCCGATCCGCATAGACACCCAAGCCTTGCAAGGCCTGCAGGAACTCGCGGTTCGCGGGGTCGGCGAGGAGCTGGTCGATGGGCAGGTTCGAGGAGAGGCGGATGAACATCTGCTCGCTTTTCTGGTTCAGACCGTAGGTGCGAATGTCCTTCCACAGCAAGGGGAGGCGTTCGAGCCGGCCAACGAGGCCGTCGCGCCAACCCGCCGCCTGTTCTTCGTAGCGGTTGGGCTGGCCGTTCACGAGGTGCCAGAAGGCGACGTTCTGCCGGCCGCCGGACGGCACGAGGTATTGGCCAAACTCATAAGGCAGCAGCGCCCGACCGCCGACCGACGCCGCGACGGCATACCGGCGCTCCGTCCGGATGCAGCCGTTGTTGACCCAGCAGGAATCAGGGTTGTGCGAGCCGGCGTCGACGACCGACACCTTCCCGGGCTCCCAATAGGCTGCATAGACCAAGATCGACGTCTCCCCGCGGACGTAGAGCGCCTGCGCGGCTTGGCTGAAGTTCAGGATGCCCTGCACGTTCATGTTCCCGGCCTTGCTGTCGGCGACCGGGATGTCCCGCCGCGTCCAGCCGGCCACGTTGCGCGGCAAGGCGTCGACGACCTGCCCCGTGAAGCGGCGCTCGCGGTGCGAGAAATACTCCGCCGTCACGACCAGCGCGAACAGGAGCAGCAGCCCGAGGGCCCCAGTATAGAGGAGGGCTTTACGCATTTAGAGGACGCGGGCGGGGTTGCCGACGACGGTGACGCCGGCGGGTACGTCATTGATGACGACGGCGCCCGCGCCCAAGACGGCGCCACTGCCGACCGACTTGCCCGGGATGATCGAGACGCGGCTACCCATGAAGACGCGGTCCGCTACTTGCACGCGGCCCGTGACGTCGCAGTGCGCGCTCAAGGTCGACCAAGCGCCGACCGCGGCGTCATGGCCCACCGTCGCGTGTAGGTTGAGCATCACGAAGTCTCCCAGCACGATGTCGGCGCTCGCGATGGCGCCAGGGCAGAGGACGACGCCCCGGCCAAGCTGGACGCGCTCGCCGACCAACGCGCGCGGGTGGACGAAGGTCAGGAAGTTGGCGCCAGCGGCCAACAGCGGCTGCAGGAGCTTCTCCTTCACCGGCGGCAAGCCGAGCCCGCAGAGATAGAGGTGGGTGCCGTCGACGACATGGCCGGTCAGCGGCTGGACGGGCGCGAAAGCTCCGAAGGGCTGCAGGGCCTGCGGGTTGTCGTCGAGGAATCCCGCGAGCTCCCAGGCGCGTCCGCAATCCGGATGCTGGCTGGCCCAGACATAGAGCTCACGGCCAAAGCCACCAGCGCCCACGATCAGTAGTTTTTTCATGTCAGTTAAGGAATGAGTTGCAGGAGATCGCCGACGGTCGCGCAGCCCCGGACCTGCGCGCTGCTCACCGCCAAGCCATGCTTAGTCTCGCAGTGGAGGATGACGAGCAAGACGGCCAAGGAGCCCCAGGAGGGCAAGCTAGCCAAGCGGGTCTCCGGCGTCGCGCCGACGAAGAGGTCGACGTCCGCCTGCAAGGCATGGAGTTTTTCGGACGGAGACATCAGGCGTGCGGATAGGCTTGGATGGGGGCGACCACGAGCGGGCCGAACTCCGCCGCGACGGCGCCCCAGGACCAACCGACCCCGAACCCGCACAGGACGAGCTTCTGCGGACGCGCCACGAGCGTGGCACCGAAGGCGTCCAGCAAGGCGCAGGGAATCGAGGCCGAACTCTGGTTGCCGTAGCGCTCCACCACCGCGCTGGGCGTCTTCTCGGCCGGGAAACCGCACTTGCGGCCGACCGAGGTGATCACGAACCGGTTAGCCTGGTGCAAGACCAGTCCGTCCGTACCTTCCACGGTGAAGCCCGCTTGGCGCATGACCGCCGCGACGGCCGGCGGCGCCTGGCGGAGGGAAAAGTTGAAGACCTCCCCGCCCTGCATCGCCAAGTTGGCCGCATGCCGGACATTGCCGTCGAGGTCAGGGATCTCGGTCAGCGGCTTGCAGTCGTGCGGCATCCGCGCCCCGCCTTGCGGGACGATGATCGCGTTCGCGCCCGTGCCGTCCGCACCGAGTTCGAAGTGCCACGGAGTGGCGGCGCCAGTACGTTCCACCAACGCTGCCGAGCCCGCATCGCCGAACAGCGGGTCCGCGGAGCGGTCGCGCGGATGCGTGAGGCGCGAGAGGGTATCGCCCGCGCAGAGCAGCACCCGGGCGGCGCCACCATGGGCGCAGAGGAGGGCCGCTTGCTGGAGCCCATACACCCACCCCGAGCACCCTAACGAAAGGTCGAACGCGGCCGCGCCGGTTGCCAGCCCCAAGCGCCCGTGCAGCAGCGACGCGTTGTTGGGCTGAGCGTGGTCGGGGGTTTGCGTGACGAAGATCACCGCGTCGATGGACGTGGCATCGAGGCCCGCCGCATCCAGGAGCCGGCGCGTGGCGTCTTCGCAGAGGTCCAAGGCGGTCACGCCCGGCGCCGCGACCTTGCGCTCGCGGAGACCGATGGTCTGGGCGGTCTTCTCCAGCATCACGCGATCGAGGCCCAGGGCGAGCCCATCGCTGAGGAAGTCTCGGGTGACCGAACCGGTCGAGACGGCGAGCCCGGCAAGGCGGACGGAGGAGATGGAACTATGCATCGGTAAGGTTAGCGGTTAGCGAATTGGCGCAGCCACGACTCGACGCACAAGACGCCCAGCAAGGGGTAAGTCGCATCGACTTCGCCGCGGCGGTCCGCTTCCAGCAAGGCGAGCACGCCCGCGCCGTCGAAGACGCCGGTGGCGTCCAAACGACCAGACGAGGCGAGCTGTCGCAGTTGCGGCCCATAGGCCTCGTGGAAGAAGCCACGCAACGGAAGGCCGAAGCCGGACTTGGGCCGGTCGAGGACCTCATCGGGGACGAGGCCGCGCAAGGCGCGCCGGAAAAGGTACTTGGCTTCGCCTCCGTGGATACGTTGGGCATCCGTCAATCTTTCGGCGAAGGCCGCGAGGTCCGGGTCGAGCAAGGGCACGCGAATCTCCACCCCGCAGGCCATCCCCATCTTGTCCTTGTAGTTGAGGTTATGGCTGGCGAGGAAGAAGCTGCGGTCGAGATGCAGCATCCGGCTGAGCCGGGTCACCCCAGCGGGCAAGGTGGCCATCGAAGCGGTCAGGAGGTCCGTGGCCCGGCCGGTACCCAACTGCCCGCGGAAGTCGGTCCCGAGCACGGGCATCAAGGCGCTATGCCCGAGCCAGAGGAAATAGCTCGCGAGGCGCTCGTCGGGCTCTGCGTCCGCATGCGCGAACAACTTGCTGAGCCGCCGCGACAACGGGTCGGTCTGGGAATTGTCGGCGGTCAAGCGGCGCAGGCTTGCCCGGAGGGGTTTGGGCCACCAGCCCCAGTAACGCTCCGACTGCAAGGCGAGGTGTCGCCGATAGCCGCTGAAGAGGTCGTCGCCTCCGGCGCCGGAGAGGAGCACCTTGACGCCCTGCGCCCGCGCTTGGCGGCTGATGGCATACGTCATGAACGCCGCGGGATCCGGCGTCGGCTCGTCCAGCATCCAGACCAGACGGTCGACGTCGTGGATGGCGGCGGATTCCTGGCTCACCGCATGCAAGGGAATCCCGAGGCGCTTCGCCGCAAGCTGCGCGTAAGGGAAGTCGTCGACCAAGCCTTCCTTGCCGCGCAGGCTCTCGATCGGGGAGGCCACCGTGAAGCACGGGTAGCGCTCACCGCGGCCCAGCGACTGCACCGCGAGGGCCGCCAAGGCGGTCGAATCCACGCCCCCGGAAAGGAAACCGCCGACGGGGACATCCGACACCAATTGGCGGCGGACGGCTTGCTGCAGGTACGAGCGGCAGGCTTCAACAGATTCCGTCGCGCTCAGGTCGTGCGGACGTTGTTCGTTCGGACGAGCCGCAAAACGACGGATGACCGGGGCCGCGCCGTCGCACCACTCCATCATTTCGCCAGGTTGAAGTTTGCGCACCCCGCGCGCGGGCGTCAGGTCAGCCGGTGCGTAGAGCAACGACAGGTAAGCCGAGATCGCCGCGGGGTCAGGCGACCAATCGATGCCCTGCGCCGGCCGCAGGGCCTTGATCTCCGAAGCAAAGACCCAACCGCCCGTGGCTTGCGCCCAATAGAGCGGCTTCACGCCCGCGGCATCCCGGGCCAAAAGCAGGCGTTTTTCTGCCGGGAACCAGGCCGCGAAGGCGAAGATCCCATTCAGCCAAGGCAGGCACTGGTCGCCGAAACGCGCCAAGAGCTCCACGAGAACTTCCGTGTCGCTCGCGCCGCGGAAGGCGACGCCCTGCCCCTCCAACCGGCTGCGCAGTTCTCGGAAGTTGTAGATCTCCCCGTTGAAGCTGAGCACGACGCGCCGATCGGCCGACCTCATCGGTTGCGCACCGGCCGGCGAGAGATCGAGGATCGCCAAACGGGCGTGCGCGAGGCCGACGCGTCCCTCCGTCCAAGCGCCTTGGCCATCGGGCCCGCGGTGCGCGATGGCCAAGGCCATCTCCGCGAGCAACGCGGGGGCGAAGTCCCCGAAATATCCAGCGATGCCGCACATGTCAGGAGGGTTCCGTCCGCCAAGGCGTGCCGTGCGCCAACCAAGCCACCAATTCCGGCAACCGATCGGCGACCTTCACGACGGAAGCCGGCGCGGCCCGACCGTGGCAACGCGCCACGCAGTCAGCCACGGACGCCGGCGAACTCGGGTCGAAGGTCGCATGCGGACGGACCGCCGCATGCACATAGGGCCGGTCGGACGCCAACACGGCGCAACCGGCATCGGCGGCTTCCACTAGACCCAAGCCGAAGCTCTCGACGAGCGACGGGTAAACCTGGTAGCCGCATTGCGCATAGATGGGGCCTGGCTCGGCGAACCCATGGTTGACGATGTCCGCTCCGGCGGCCCGCAACGCCGCGATTTCCGCTAAGATGCGGGGATGGGTCGGGGTGACCGTGAGGTGCAGCCCAGGCCGCAGTCCATGCGACAGCAACAGCCGCCAGGCGGCCAGAAGGACGGCATGGTTCTTATGCGGATGCGCTTCGCCCACATAGGCGAACTGATCCCACCGCCGCTGGGCCGAAGCGACCAAGGCCGACCGCGGGAAGGCGTAGAAAGGCAGCGCGTCCACCGTGGCGCGGCCACCCACGGCCGGACGCAAGGCGGACACCATGTTTTCCGTCTGCACGAGGAAATGGTCCGTGTTGTCCGCATAATGGCGGATATAGGCCATCTTGGCGGACATCACGAGACGGTCTCGCCACGTTTGGCCGGCGTAGTTTTCGCAGAAGAGCAGATTGTGGAAGTACGTCGCCGTCGGCGCCGAGAGCCGGACCGGCGGAGGCACGTTGCCGAAACAAAAGACCCGCGAGAGCCCGGCCCCATGCTGACGGTAGAAGCGCCGCCGGAAGAAATGGCTCGGGACCGCATCGAACACGCGGCACCCCGCCGTATCCAAGTCCTTGACGCGGATGTCCCGTAGGAGGACGAACTCCGCCTGCCCGCGAAGCTCATTGACCAACCGACGCAGCAGGCCGATGCCTCCGCCGACGTTGATATGGGTGGCGTCGATGAGGATCATGCGTGCGCGGGGAGGAGCCGCACCGGACGGCCACGGTACGCCTGGGTATCGGACCACGCGCCATAGGCGCTGCCGTCGGCCAACTTTTGGGCGGCCGAGAGCAGCCGGGCCCACGGCGAAAGCCGGTAGCCTAAGCGGGCATACAGCGCGGCGACTTCCGCTTGGATTTCCTGAGCGCGAGGATTCACGTAGGCCGAGAACTGGTCCGCCGTTTTGGACTGCTCATGCATCCGGAAGGCCCAGCAATAGTGCTGGAAGCGGCGCGGGTAATGGCCACGGGCCATGAACTTGAGCCAAAGATCGATATCCATCGCATAGCGGAGGTCCGGGGAAAACCCGCCCACCTCCCGATAGAGCTCCGCGGAGAAGAAACTGCTGGGGCCGCACACCGTGATGGGCGCATCCGGACGGCGCAACCAAGCGGGTTGCTCGGTCGGCCCGCGGAAACAGGCCAAGACCGCGAGGTCGGCATCGGTGCGGACAAAGTCGCCCGAGGCCCACGGACTTCCATCGGCCAGCGCGGCCTTGGCCGCCGCCAAGGTGCCGGGCAAAAGGATGTCGTCGGCGTTCAGCCAGACGAAATAACGGCCGCGGCCGCGGGCGAACCCCTTGTTGAACGCGTCGCTTTGGCCGCGATCGGGTTCGGTCACCCACCAGTCCAAGCATGGCGCGTATTCGCGGAGCAGCTCGACCGTGCCGTCCGTGCTTCCGCCATCGACGACGATGAGCTCGAAGTCTTGGCACGACTGGGCCAAGACCGAATCCAACGCGTCGCGGAGGAACCGCCCGTAATTATAGGTGGCGATGACGACGGTGAAGCAAGGGGCGGCCATCGGGGCGGGCGGGTTGAGCGGCGGCGGCCGCGGTTTCGCTAAAGGTTCGGAAGTTGAAGAGGATGCACAGCGCCAGGCCGATCACGATATACGTCGAGGCTAACCAGCCCCCGGAGATCGAATAGACCAGGAAATAGTTAAACGGGACCAGGATGACGGCCTTCTGGTCCACTTCGCCGGGGCCGAAGAAGACCCGGAAGGAGGCGTACAGCAGCGCCAACCAGAGACAGACCGTGAGGACGACTCCCAGTTTCAGGACCGGCGTCAGGGTGCTATAGTGCAGGCCCGTCGTGATGACCTTCATCGGGACGCCTGTGTCCGGGTCATAACCATTCATCAAGAAGCCTGTGCCCAAGCCGTTGCCGGCCACCCAGCCGCGCGGCGTCATCTGGTCGAGGAACTCGTCGAATTCTTCGCCACGGCCCGTCGAGTTCGCGATGCTTTCCATGCCGCGCGCATCGGTGATGCTATCGAGCATGAAGTAGCCGCCCAGCCCCATGAGCGGGAGGATCAAGAAGAGCCACACCGTGAAGCCGGCCGCAAAGGCGCCGAGCAGGCGGCGGAACAGGAGCAGCAACAACTGGGCGAACAGCAGGAAGAAGGCGATGGCGATCGAGCGCGTCAGCGTGAAGTAGGCGACGAGACCGACCATCGCCACCGACAGCACGGGCAAGAGCAGGCCCAGCCGGAAGACCACCTGCAAGGGCACCAAGAAAAGCAAGGGGCTGATGACGTAGAACAAGCTGATGCTCACCACGCGATTGCTGGCGTCCGCGTCGATCTGCACGTACCCGAAGCGCATGAGGAGGATGTTCGCCGCCCCCATCAGGACGCAGACCCAGGAGACCCGCGAGACGAGGGTGCGCAGGGACTCGAAGGACGCTTCGCCGAGCTTCAGGCCGAAGGCGACCGACAGGAACAAGAGCGCATCAAGGATGAGCTCGCGCCAGCCGACCGGCCAGGCGTTCTCCCCGCCCCGCGTGAGGTAGGTAAGGATCAGGCCGTAAAGCATCAGGCCGATGGCCCACTTGGAGGTTCCCCGCCAAAAGCTGCGCAAGAAGAGGTAAGGCAACGCGACCAGCAACATCATCGCACCGAAGACGACGTCGCCGTAATACGGCAGCACCGCCTTCACCCATTGCGTCGGGAGCGTGAGGACGACGTAAGCCGTGAGCAGCATCCAAGACGTGACGGGGCCGACGGGCAAAGCCGTGCGGGCCGGGAGCGGGGCCAGGGGCGGTGGCGGGAACGGCGGCATGGTTCAGAAGGTCTGGCCGAGCCACGTCACCGCGGGGGCGGCGGCAAGGCGGGCTTCGACGAAGGGCAGGTCTCGGCAATAGATGGTGTTGTGCGGCCCCGGGGCCGACAGCGGCCGCAAGCGTCGCGCGAAAGGCTCGTAGGCATAGGGCGCGAAGCCCGCGGCGCACAGGGCGTCGTGGACCGCCCCCTCATCATAGCCGTAGCGGCGGCCCAGTCCGTTGAGTTCGACAATTACCGCCCGCAGGGCCGGGTTCGCCAAGTGCCGCCGGGCACCGCGGAAGACTTCTGTCTCGAAGCCTTCCACGTCCACCTTGAGGAGCAACGGCGTGGCGAAGAGGTCCTCGTCCAAGGTGACCACGGGGACTTCGACGGCGACGGCTTCGTCGGCCGGCACCACATGGTTCATGGCATCCTGCCCTAGGCTCATCTTGAGCGTACCGGGCGCGGAACCGACCGCGGCCTGGACCAGCCGCGAGCGTTCATCCGAGGCATCGTTCAGGCGGAGGTTGTCCTGTAGCCGTTCGAACGTCGACGGCACGGGTTCGTAGCTGACGGTGCCGGCACCGCAGACGCGGCGGGCCAAGACGGTGTAGCTGCCCATGTTCGCGCCCACATCGACGAACCGGTCGGTGGGGCGCAACAGATGCAGCAAAAAAGCCATGTCCTCGAACTCATGGAGGCCGGCGTAATAATTGCCGGTGAGCCCACCCCACCCGCGCTGCAGCCAGAGCTTGGCGCCTCCGACCCAGGCGTAGCGATGGCGCCCCGGCTGGAGCCGCGAACGCACCTGCCACCACGCGAAACGCGCGAAGCCCAACCAGGGACGGCCGCGCAGCAATGGATGCTGCAGAAGGAAGCGAAGCGTCGGATGCATCGGTCAACGGGTCTTCTTGAGGCGGGCCCCGCTGACGGCGGCGACGAAGCTGACCCGGGTCGGGACCTTATGGGCGGCCAAAGCGCGGCGACAGGCGTTGCGGATCGTGGCCCGCAGTTGCTCAGGGTCGGCCGAGGCAGCGGCGACGACTTCCGCCACGACCGCTTGGCCGATGAGGGCATGGGCTTCACCGCGTACCCGGCAATCGAGGACCAAGGGCAAGCCGAGGATCACCGATTCGACTTCCGCCGGCATGAGCTTCTCGCCGCCGACGTTGATGACTTCGCCGATGCGGCCGAGGATGCGCAAAGTGCCGGCCGGCCCGAGCTCCACTTTGTCGCCGGTGCGGAACCAACCATCGCTCGTGAACTTGCCGGCCCCATCGCGGACGTCCAGATACCCGCTGACCTGCGTCCGACTCCGCAACCAGAGCTCTTCCTCGACCACCTTCCATTCGGTGTCTGGGTCGATGAACCGAATATAGGTGGAGTCAGGGTCCGGGCTTTCGGTGCGAATGATGCCGGTCTCGCTGGTCCCAAAGGTCTGGATGAAGCGCACGCGTGGAAACGCCTCACGGAGACGCTGGAGCAACCCCACGGGCATCGGTTCGGTCCCGTAGGTGATGACGCGCAGGGCGCTGAGGTCGCGCGTCCGGGGTTCGCCCGAGACCAGCAAGAGGTTGAGGAAGGTCGGCGAGGCCGGGAGCACGGCCACCCGCTGGCTCTCCATGGCGGCGGCAACCTGCGCGGCGGAACGGTCGGCGGGGACGACCAAGGTCGCGCCGGCGGCGAGCGTCCCGAACAAGGTGTTCAAGCCGCCGATGTGGTCGAAGCCCAGCAAGGCCAAGACCGGCAGACGGTTGAGGCGGCGCTGCGCATAGGTCGCCAAGAGGACCGTCAGGTCCTGCACCATCACCTTAGGCCGTCCGCTTGTGCCGCTCGAGAACAGGATCAGCCCCGCATGGCCTTGCGCCTGCAACGCGGCAAAGGACGGATGCGCGGAGGGCTCGGAGACGCGCGGCAACAGCTTCCAGGTGCGGCCAGCCGTGGTGACGATCCACTGCGCGCCGACTTCCGCCAGTTTGCCGGGGTGTTCGGCCAGGTTGCCCGCCAAGGGCGCGACGCTGTGGCCGGCTTCGGCCAACGCGAACAGCCACGCGACCGCCGCGGGCTCGTGCTCGCCGACGAGCGCGAACACCGCGGGGCCGTCCAAGGCGAGCGCCAGCAAGTCGGCCCGCGCTGCCGCGCATAAATGCGCCAACTCCGCATAGGTGCAGCCACCCCACGGCCCTTGCAGGGCGAGGGCTGGACCGCGTTCCCGCAGGCGTTGGACGAACCAGGCGGACATCAGGAGAACGACCCGAGGTAACGGATGGAGCCGGTATCCGCAGCCGGCGACCGCCAGGCTTGCGCGATGAAATCGACGGCCTCCGCCAGCGAGGTGCCGTGCGGACGGCCGATCCGCTGGTTGAGGGCGGCGAGCTTATCCGCTCCCACCGCGCGCGTCAGGTCGGTCGCCACCGGACCCAACCCAACGGCATGGACGCGGACGCCCTGCGGCTGCAGTTCGGCCGCGGCGACCTTGGTCAGGGCTTCGACGGCGGCCTTGCTGGCGACGTAGGCAGCTTCGCCGGATAACGCGAGCGGCACCGCGACGGTGGTGAGGTTGACCACCAAGCCTGCGCGTTGGCGGACCATGGCCTTGCCGACGGCTTGGAGGCAATGCCATGCGCCCAGATAGTTGACCCGCATGAGCGCGGCGGCCGTCGCCGCGGGCGTCAGCAACAGCGCGTTCATCGACGCGGCCCCGGCGTTGTTGATGAGCAGGTCCACACGCCCCGACGCCGCGAGGACGGCGGCGACGGCGGCGGTGACCACGGCCTCGTCGCCGACGTCGACGGCGTGCGGATGGAAATGCGGGTGCGTCCAGGTCTGCGCGCTGCGCGCAAACCCATGGACGGTCCACCCTTCGGCCAACAGGGCTTCGGCCAGGGCGCGACCGAGGCCGCGCGATGATCCAGTGACGATGGCGATAGGCATGGGCTTAAGGAGCGGGGGCGTTGACGATTTCCACGATGTGGTCGGCCAGGAGCCCGACGCGCCGGAACGGCGAGGTCAGCCGGCTCATCGCCCTCTCGTCGGCGATCGTGACGCGGCGGCCGGTGGCCTTGTAGAGGTCCTCTTCCAAGTCGGCCATCAGCGTGACGAGGCCAATGCTGTCCAAAGGCGAAGCCTCGCCGAAGAGGCGGGTCTGTTCATCGGCTTGCGCCAAGGCCGGCTTACCGAGTTCCTGCCCAAGCAAGGCGAGGCGGGTGAGCACGAGGCGCACGGCGGCGTCACGGGGAAAGGATGCCATCTTCAGGAAAGTTGTTGGGCCACGCGCTGCAGCGTCCCGACGAAACGCGCGGAGAGATCGGCCCGCGCAAACCGCTGCTCGGCCAAGGACCGGGCGGCGGCGCCCGCTCGGCGGCAACGCGCAGGGTCGGCCGCCAAGGCCTGCAACGCATCCGCAAAGGCGACGGGGTCGCCGGGCGGCACCACCACGCCGGCGCCGGTCTCCGTGATGAGGCCCGCCAGCCAACCAGGATAATTGTTGAGGATCGGAATCCCCGCGGCGGCGTAGTCGAAGAACTTATTGGGCGAGGTGCCGTCGTAGAAGGCCGGCACGTCCTTGAGCACCATCAA
>JBEGRN010000031.1:0-15098 GCA_041180425.1 Verrucomicrobiota bacterium | reverse complement strand
CTCTCTGACAACTTTGCTCGTCGTAATGGCGGGCGCCGCCTTGGTCTGGGCCTGCACCGGCCCGTGGAGCGAAACCAGCGCCTTGGAAGTCGGCGATGCGGCGTTGAAGCGGCCGTTGGAATCCGTTTGGACGGACGACGTCGTGGCCATTCTTGGGCCGCAGCCGAAGCCCTTGCCCATCGCGGAGCCCGGGCAGGTGTTCGAAACGGTGGTGCGTATGCTGGACCAGGAATTGGCGCGCCAACGTCATCCTCGTCGGGCGGAGCTGGTCCGCTCGGCGGCCTTGCACCTTTCGTTGCTGCGGGACGAATCCGGCGGTCTCGTCTTCAAGGATAAGCAAGGTGCCTGGCATTTCCGCTTCGATCTGCCGACGGAGCTGGGTCCTGATCAGATTCCGCTCGGCGCCGTCGAGATTCTGCGCCCTGTCCGGGTCGTGACGGCCGAAGGTTTGCCGGCGCTCCTGCGCCAGCTGCCTGAGGAGTTCCGCTTCTACATCCGTTCGCTTTCCTTGGAGCGCGCCGATGCCGTGGCGTTGTGCGAAGCCTTGCTGCATCTCCCGCCGGAACAGCGCCGCAACCTCTCGGCCCTCGCGGCCTACCGCTTGGCGCGCCTGCGCATGGCGCTGACCGACGACCTCGATGAGGACGGGGGCGAAGAGCATCTGGCCGAGGTTCGGCACGACCTGCAGCAGGTTAAGCGGTACATCGCCGAAGGCGCCCCGGCCATCGCCCACCTCGACCTGGCGGCGGACGGCTGGCTGGCTCACACCTACCTCTATGGTACGTCGCTGGAGTCTACCTACGACCCCGAAGACCCTGGCGTCGACGCCGCCCGGGCTTTGCGGATGTATGTGCAGCTTTACCGGCAAGGCGACCCTACCGCGCGTGAGTCGATCGAGCAGGTCCTGCGGGCGGTGTTGGCCTCCGGCGAACTGAGCCCGTTGGTCCAGGATTCCTTGCACCGTAAACTAGCCACGGCCTACCTGTGTTCCGCCCGGCAATTGGCCCAGAACGGCCTAGGGGGTGAGGCGTCCGAGCTGAACGCCGACATCACGGCGTGGCTCAACGCCTTGCGGTCGGCGAAGGTGGATTTGGGCGAAGATGCCGTGCGTCTGGCGGCCTTGCAGTATCGCCTGGGGCAATGGGACGCCTGCGCGGTGACGCTGCAGTCGGCTCCGGCGGGCGATGCGACGGCGCAGTTGCTCGCGGCCCGCTTGCGCGTCCGCACCGGTGACCTCGTCGGGGCGAGCCAATTGCTGCGTCCGCTGGCGGCCCGTAAAATCAAGCCCCGCCCGCCCAGCTCGGAGCCCGAATATGAATTCCGCGGCCCGCCCTATTTCTCCTTCCACGGCATCGATTACAGCTACGAGTTCCTCGAGCTCGGCGTGCCGGATTACACCAGCAAGGCTTTTCTTTGGAGCGAGTACGATACGTACACCTACGACTTCACGCATCCGGATGGCGCCGTGAGCCGCGCGCGCGTGGAGTTGGCGGTCCTCGAGCTGCACTACGGCCATTATGCGGCGGCGATGAATCTCTTCTACAATGAAGGCATGTGGGAGGATGGCGACTACCTCGCGGAATGCGTGCTGACCACCGATGAACTGAAGGTCGCCGTGGACCGTTCCTGGAAGAACAAGCGTGGTGGGGCGAAAGGCGGTTCGGTGCATGACTATGAGATGTCGGCGCCGGAGCACGTGCGCGCCTTGCTCGGGCGGCGTCTGTTCCGCGACGGCCGCTGGGCCGAGGCCGTGCCGTACCTGACGGATGAGCACCAGAAATCCCTGCGGGAGTTCATCGCTTGGATGCAGGTCGCCCAAGACCCCAAGCGGCCGGCCAAGGCTCGCGCCGATGCCTACTGGAAGGCGGCGCTCAATGTGCGGGCCTCCGGCGAGGATTACCTCTTCTGCGAACTTGGCCTAGAGTGGACCTCTGCGGATAAGCGCCATTGGTACGACCCCCGCGGCCTGCCGGTGCAGCGCATCCGTCCCATCGTTGACGAGCCGGAGAGCCTGTTGGCCGCGCCGAGCGACGACGAAGTGCGTCGCGTTGAAGCGTGGGCGGCGAAGCACCTCGCCCCGAACGGGCGGATCTATCGCGACGCTAGTTACGAGGCCCATCGCCTCTGCCTGGAGGCGGTGAAGCTGTTGCCCGACGACGATTTGGCCGGCGCCCAGATCCTGGAGTACGCCGGCAACCTCCTGAAGTACCGCGATCCCCCTGCGGCCCAACCCGCCTATCGCGAGCTCGCCACCCGTTTCCGCGGGACGCCCTTGGGCGCGGCGGCCCGGAAGCAACATTGGTTCTCCAAGTTTGCGGGTGAGCCCGATTCCGATTGGGTGCTGAAACTGAGTAAGCTCAAATGAACATCCCGCTCCACTGGCACACCGAGCCCCTCCTGCTCGCGCTTATCGTCGGCGTGTCCTGGGCCTACGCGCTTGCGTGCGGGCCGCTCCGCGCGCGTTGCGCCCCGGGCTTGTCGGCTTACCCGCTCAGCCATGGGATCTGCTTCCACCTCGGCGTCCTGGTGGCCTATTTGGCGGTGGGGTCTCCGCTCGACCAGATCGGCGAAGCCTTCCTCTTCTCCGCGCACATGGTGCAGCACATGCTGCTCATCTACATCGCGGCCCCGCTCATCGTGCTTGGGCTGCCCGCGGAACTCACGGATCCCTTCCTGGAGGCCCGTCCGAGGTTGCTCAAGACGGCGCGGTTCCTGGTGCACCCCGTCGTGGCGGGGTTGCTCTTCAACTTCATCTTCTCGGTCTGGCATTTCCCCGAACTCTACGAAGCCGCCTTGCGCGACCGCACCCTGCACATCGTCGAGCACTGGCTCATGTTCCTGCCGGCGGTGCTGATGGTCTGGCCGCTCCTGTCCCGTTCGCGGGTCCTGCCGCGCATCAGCTTCGGCGGCGCCATGGTCTATTGCTTCGTCCTCATGATCGCCGACCTCCCGCTTTGGGCCGCGCTGATCTTCGGCGAGCACCCCATCTTCGAGACCTATCGCCTCGCCCCGCGCATCTGCGCGTTGACGGCGGGCGGGGACATGGTCCTCGGCGCGGCCATCATGAAGGGCTTCAACGAGGTCTTCGCCTTGGTCAACATGGCCTTGGCGTTCTTCCTCTGGTACAAGCGCGACCGCTGAGCGCTCAGTGCCGGGACGCCCGGCGGAGCAGGAGCACCGCCACCGTCACCACGATCGCGTTGGGGAGCCAGATCAGCAGGTCGGGCCGGAAGGCCGGGTTCTTCACGTAGGCCGCCGTGGAGCTCAGGATGTAGTAGGTCAACGCGACGGCCAGGGCGATGGCGGCGTTGACGAACGTCTCGGAGCGGCCGACGCGGACGGCCAGCGGGACGGCGAGCAGCGCGAGCGAGAAGATGGAGAACGCGGAGGCGAGGTGCGACATCAGCTGCGTGCGCGGCAGCATCTTGCACTCGGCGAGCTTGGCCGGGGTCGCGTTCGGCGGCACCTGCCAGCCTTTGTCCATGAGCGCGAGGAGTTCGGACGTCGTATGCCAGCGGAGCTTCTTCTCGTAGCCGCTGCCGTCCTTGAAGACGTCGCTGACCGGGAACTCCAGCGGCGCTTGGCCGGCTTCCTTGGTCACGGAAGGATACTTGAAGCCATCGTCGCCGGGTCGCCGGGTGTCGACCTGCGCGGAGACCGCGACCAAGCGGAGCACCGCGGTGCCATCGGGCTTCTCGACCTTCGTCAGGCGGCCTTCGGCGGTGTGGATGGTCTCGAAGAGCCGGCCTTGGGCGTCGAGGCGCCAGATCCAAAGGTCGCGGAGGACGGCGCCGTCGCGTTCGCGGGCTTGGATGATCAGCCCCTTGAACTTGCGGTTGATCTCGCCCGGCGTGATGAGGCTGGCCGGGTTGTCCTTCACCGAGCCCATCAGGATGCGGCGGTACTCGTCGTTGGAACGGGTCGCGACCTCGAGGTTGATCCACGCCGCGAACAGCGCCAGCCCGCCGGCCAAGCAGAGGGCGGGGGCGGCGATGCGGACCAAGCTCAGCCCGCCGGCCTTCATCGCGGTCAGTTCATGCTGGGCGCCCATGCGGCCGAAGGCCATGAGCACACCCGTGAGCATCCCCATGGGGAGCACGTAAGGGATGAGGCCCGGGATGAGCAGCCCGACCAGCTGCAGGCCTTCCACCGGCGTGACACGTCCGGCCGCGATGGCGCTGGCGACCTGGCTGAGCACGTTGCCCGCCACCATCACGAAGACGAATGCGCCCGTGGCCACGCCGCCGGCGATGGCGGTCTCGGTCAAGACATGGCGATCGAGGATGCGCACGGGTGCATCCAAACCCGCCGCCGCAAATTGTCCAACGACAAACCCTCAGGGGGCCTGCTTCTGGTCGAGGTTGGCCGGCAAGGCGCCGCCCCAGATGGGCTCGAGCTCGGTCGACTTCACCCAGCCTCCTTTGCCGTCGGCAGAGGTCACGTAGGTGTGGCCATTGAAACGTCGGCCGGTGCGGAGCACGTCGCCTTCCGCGGTGCCGTTCAAGGTTTCGCCGAGGGCCGTGGGCGTCAGCTTGACGACGACCTCGGGGCGCCGCACGACGGCGCGGCTCGCCAAGGTATAGGCGCCGTAGAGCCCAGGGATGCTCAGCGCGAACACGGTCGCGCTGGTGATGAGGATGCGCTGGGCCCAATCGCCGGGGGGCTGCCGGCGGAGCTTGGGCACGAGGACCGCGAGGAGCGTACCCCAGAAGCCGAGGGCGCCGAGGATCAGCCAGCCATCGGCGCCGAGGAAGGCCGCATAGTTCTCGGACCACGTCTGCGTCGGGCGGTCGGCCCCGCCGGCGCCTTGCGCGTGCTTGATGCCCGCCGTCGCCACGGGGTGGCGCGGGCTCAACAGCAGGGCGCGTTCCCAGCAGACCATCGCGCGGCCTTTATGGCCGAGCTTCCACTCGGCGTTGCCGAGGGCGGCCAAGAGGTCCGCCGTGACGCCCTCTTGTTCGGCTTGGGCGCGCCAGGCCTGCAAGGCGCCGACGTAATCACCGCGTTCGTAGGCGGCTTCGCCGACGCCGGCCGTGAGCGTCGCCGTGGCGCCGAGGCACCAGAAGGCCAGGAGGTACAATAGGCGGCTCATAGTTGGGCCTCCAAAGTATTGAGCATGGCCTGGAGTTGGGCGTCTTCGGAGAGCGTTTGGCGGGTGTCCTTGGCGCCGTACTTTTCGCCGGCGGCGGCCAGGAAGACGGCGGCCACTAGCGGGGCGTTGGCCGTAGGCAGCGCCCGGAGGATGTCGCTTTGCGTCAAGGCCAGCGGCTCGGCTTGGAGCAGCGGGGCGGCGCCGGCGCGGAGGCCTTGGGCCATGGCGTGGGCGTAGCCGGCGTAGTCCTGTCGGCGCAAGGCGTCTTGGGCGGCACGGCGCGCCAAGCGGAGGTCGCGGCGCGCGCGGCGGCGGATGAGGATCTCAGGGTGGGCGGCGAGGTATCCGAGGATGCTGACGCCGGCCGTGGTCAGGAGCAGGGCCGTCAGCAGCACGCCGTTGGAGAGCCAGAACGGCTTGGACGCCGCGAGCGGTTCGATCTTCGTCACGCCTTTCGCGCCCGCGGCGACGGTCGGCGCGAGCAGGCCGGTGACGGTCTTGGCGGCGGGCGTGCCGGCTTGGGCCGCCGGATCGATCGTCACCAACTCGACCTTGGCGGGGGCGTTGCCGCTCACCTTGACCGAGACGGAGATGAATTCCACTTCCTCGAACTTCTTCGTGTCGGGGTTGAACGTCGAGAACCGGACCGCGGGGGTCTTGAGTTCGCCGGGCAGGCGCGGCACCAACGTGTAGATGAACGTGCGGCGGTCTTCGCCGCGGCGTTGGCGCTTCTCGGAGGTGGGGGCGATGTCCCACGTGTCGGAGCCGGGGATGTCGGGCGCGATGATCCGCTCCAGGTTGCCTTCCCCGACCAGCGTGAGCTTCAGCTTGATCGGTTCGCCGACCTCGGGGAAGCGGTTGGAGACGTCGGGCGGGGTGACTTCCAGCTTGCCGATGGAACCTCCCCAATCGGCGGGCCGGCCCGTCTCAGGGACGTGCTCGACCGTCAGGCGCCGACGGAAATTGAACGGACGATCGCGGCCCGACGTGTTGAGCGAGCTGATGCGCTCGCCTGTGTTCACCAGCATGATGCCGCTCAGGCTGAATTCGCTTTGGCCGGCGCGGATCGGGGTGAGCTCGAACGTCTTCGTCAGGCCATGCCCATCCTGCAACGGTTGGGTGAAGGACGCCCCTTCGGTCTGGAAGTTGAAGCCTTCGGCCTCGCACTCGAGGCCGAACGTGCCCGTCACGGTCTCCTGTTCGCTGCCGCGCATGACCACGCTGCCGGCGATCTTTTCGCCGACGTAGAAGGTGCGGTCCGGGAGGACGAGCTCCGCCCGCGCGCGTCCTTCCTTGCGGTAGCCGGTCTTGCTGCTGACGATGAGCGTGATGGCCGGCACTTGGACCATCTGCGAGGGGAAGCGGGCGTTGAAGGCCGGCAGCACGTAGTTCCCTTCGTCCTCCGGGGCGACGCCCGAGAAGTTCAGCGTGGCCTCGGTGGCGTTGGCGCGGAAGACCTGGCCGGAGAAGCGCAAGGCCATGCCGCGCGGCGGCTTGATCTCCTTGCCGACCTGGTTGGCGGGGCCGAGCACGTCGTCGGACTCGATGCGGACCTGCAGGCGGAAGGGTTGGCCGGGGCCGCAGACCGGCGGCGTGATTTCCCACGTGACGTGGTTTTCGGCGCGGACGAGGGTGACCGCGAGGCAGGCGAGGAGGCAGAGGAAGACGGCGCGCATCTCAGTAGTCCTTCTTCTTCGCGTCGCTCGAAGGCTTGTTGCCGCCCGGGCCGTTGCCGGGCTGGTCGCTGGTCGGCATCTTGCGGCCGAATTCACCCTTCAGGCTTTCGAGCGAGCTGCGGGCTTCTTGCTCCGACATGCGCTTCTCTTGGCCTTCGCGCGGGTCGGTCTTGCCGCCCTTGCCGTTCTTGGGCTTCTGCATGCCCTCGGGCAGGAAGTTCTCGTCGTCGTCGCCTTCGCCTTCCGCGTTCTGCGGCAGCTTGTCGGGCGGGATGCGCTTGGCCAGCTCGCGGATGACGTCGCGGAGCTCTTCCTGCTTCTTGCGCTGGTCGGCGATGGTCTCCTCGAGCGCGAGGGTCTCCTTCTTCAGCGCGCGGAGCAGCTCTTCGATGGCCTCCGCGTTCTGGAGCGATGGCTGGTCCTGGTTGTCGAGCTCGTGGGCGCTGCGGAAGTCGCCGACGGAGCGGACCCAGCTGGCGATGACGCCGGCGCGCTTGGCGACCATGGCCTCTTCCTTCGGGATGAGTTTCTTGACCGTGCGGTAGGTGCTGATGCCGCCGCCGAGCGCGGACACCGCGGGCACGTAGTCGGGCTCCTTGCCGGCGGCCTTGGCCTTGTCGATGATCTCGATCTGGTCCTTCATGTCCGAGATGTCCGCATCGGCGGCCTCGATGTAGGAACGCGCGATGGAAAGCTCGGTCACGTCGCCGACGGTCTTGCCGCCCAAGGCGGCCTTGCCGCGGCCGAAGCGCACGTGGCCGAGGTTGTGCAGGGCGGGCAGGCGGAGGACGTCGTCGTTGCGGGCGAGGGAGGCCTTGAGCGCTTCTTCCGCGCCGACGAGGTCGCCCTGCTGCAGGCGCAAGGTCCCGCGGTTATGGAGTTCGCGGGCGTCGAGGAGGGCGAGTTCGTCGGGAGCCTTGTCGGCGGCGAGGGCCGTGGCGGCGATGAGAAGCAGGGGGAGCAGCGGTTTCATCGGGAGGACGAGCGGCGGGTGGACAGGAGCGATTCGAGGACGACCAGCGCGAGGGCCAGCGAGAGGAACCATTCCTCGCGCGGGACGCCGCGGCGCGTCGCCCCCGTGCCGTCGGTGCCGGCTTGGATGGCGAGGCGCAGGGCTTCCATGCCTTCGCCGGCTTGGCCGAGGCGGACAAAGCGTCCGCTGGTGGCCTCGGCGACTTTGGTGAGCGTCTCTTCGTCGAGGCGGCTGCGGATTTCCTCGCCGCCGGCGTCCTTGAGGGTGTCGGGGGAGCCGAGAGCGCTGATGACGGTGATGGGGCCGCCGGCGGGCGTGCCGACGCCGATGCAGTGGACGACCAAGCCTTCGCGCGCGAGCTTCTTGGCCGCGTCGACGCCGCCGGCCTCGAGGTCTTCGCCGTCGGTGAGCATGAGGACGAGCTTGCGGTTGCGGTTCTTGGCGAACGCTTCCTCCGCCTCCTCCAAGGCGCGGCCGATATCCGTGCCGGGCACCTGGATGCTGGTCGTGTCCGTCTCCTGCAGCGTCCGGAAGAAAGCGTCGTAGTCGCGGGTCAGCGGGCACTGCAGGAAGGCTTGGCCGGAGAAGGCCACCAGGCCGACGCTGCCGGTGCCTTTGCGGCGGACGAAGTTCGCGATGGAGGCCTTGGCGCGCTCCAGGCGGTTGGGCCGCATGTCCGCGACGAGCATGGACTTCGACACGTCGAGCACGAAGACGACGTCTTCCGTCGTCGCGCGTTGTTCGGTGATCTCCACGCCCCAGCGCGGGCCAGCGAGGGCGATGCCGATGAGGGCGAGGGCGGCCGTGACCGCGAGGTCCTTGCTCAGCCGGCGGGTGGTCGAGTAGCCGGCAGTGAGGCGTCCGAGCAGGCGCTCCGCGGCGAAGGCGGCGAGGCCGCGCCGGCGGCGGTTTTCCGTCCAACGGAGCCCGGCGAACCCGAGGAGCGCGACGAGGGCGGCGAGGGCAAGCAGCCCCGGGGTCTCGAAGTGGAAGTCGGCGAAGTCCATGGATCAGGGAGCCCGCGGGCGGTACAGGCCCAGGAGGAGTTCGGCGAGGAGCAGGGCGAAGGCCGCGACAATCCAGGCGAAGCGGTGGCTCTCGAAGGTGACGCTCTCGCGGATCTTCACCTCGGTGCGTTCGAGGCGGTTGATCTCCTCGTACACGCGGGACAGCTCATCCTTATCCAGCGCCCGGTAGAAGCGGCCGTTGGTCAGCTTGGCCATCTTGTCGAGCATGTCGTAGTTGGCCGGGTTGATGGTCTGCATCGGGATCGTCTTGCCGAAGGGGTCGCGCAGGAGCTGGCCGGTGCGGAGGTCGAACTGCGGGAGCACGGTGGGCTCGTTCTTGCCGAGACCGACGGTGTACATGCGGATGCCCAACGCCGCGGCGAGCTCGGCCGAAGGCACCGGCAGGATGGCCTTGCTCATGTTGTCGTCGCCGTCGGTGAGGAGGATGAGGACCTTCGAGTTCTTGCCCTTCAGGTTCTTCATGCGGTCGAGGCCCATGGCCACGCCGTCGCCGATGGCCGTGCCGGCCTCGCGGATGATGCCGATGTGCATGCGGTCGACGCCTTTGCTGACCCAGTCACGGTTGATGGTGATCGGGCTCAGCAGGTAGGGTTTGCCGGAGAAGACCACGGCGCCGATGCGGTCGTCGGGGCGCTTCGAGATGAACTCCTGGATCACGCTATGGCTGGCCTGCCAGCGGGTGACCTCTTCCCGCGGCGTGCTCATGTCCAACGCCATCATCGACCAGGAAAGGTCGATCACGAGCATGATGTCCAGGCCCTCGGTCTCGCGTTCGATCTCCTTGCTCACCGTGCGCGGACCGGCGATCGCCACGATGAGGGCCGAGACGGTGGCGAGGCGGAGGAAGAGCCGGAGGGAGCCGGCGGCTTCGCGGACCGGCGTCGAGACGGCGCGCAGCAGGCCGACGTCGGGATAGAGCAGGGCGGCGGCTTGGCCGGACTTGCCGCGCAGCCAGGCGTAGAGCGGCAGCAGCGCCAGCAGCAGCAGCACCCAAGGGTGTTCGAATTCGAAGCCGAGTTCGTTCATGGGCGATCCTTTCCAGTCAAGGGTGGCGGGCCCGGCAGCGGTGGCGGCTCGGTGGCGGGAACGGCGAGGGAGGTCGCTCCCAAGGGCGTGGATAGGACGACCGGCGTCGGCGCGACCGCGTGGCCGGTGAAGGCGCGGCGGGCGGTCTCGACGCGTTGGACGGCTTCGCGGACTTGCGCGATGAGGATGTCGGGCGAGGCGCTGGCCCCGGCGAACTTCGCGAGGTCAGCGGTCTGCAGCGCCGTCAGGAGGAGGCTGCGGGCCGGCAGGTAGAGCGGCAGGGTCTCCAGCCGGGCGGCGAGTTCCTGCGTCGAGAGCGCGGTCGGCAGCTGCGGGTCGGTCGTCGCGAGGAACTCACGCAGGCCTTGTGAGACGAGCGCGGCGGCCGTCGGGCCCGTCGCTTCGGCGGCTTGGCGCAACGTCGCTTCGAGGGCTTGGTGCGCGGAAGTCAGCGGCGGACGTTGGCGGCGGCGGCGCGCCCACTCCAGGAGCGCGAGCGCTCCGACGAGGACGAGCCCACCCACGATGACGCCCCAATAGGATTCCAGCCAGCCGGGCGGGATCGTGGCGCGCGGGCCCTGCAGCACCAGTGGGGTTTCGTCGGCGGCGAGGAAGATCATCGGCGGCGGCGGCGACGCTCGAAGAAGCGGCTCAAGGTGGGGGCGACGGCGGCGTCGGCGTCGAGGCGGACGACATCCACGCCGGCGCGGCCGAGGGCGGCGCCGGTCGCGGCGAGGCGGGTTTGGGCGGCGTCGGTGAAGAGGGCGCGGACGGCGGCGGAGCTCGTGTCGACCTCGCGGATCTCGCCGGTCTCGGCGTCTTCCAGCGCGACGACGCCGACGTCGGGCAGGACGAATTCGCGTTCGTCGACGAGCTGCACGCAGGCGGTGTCGTGGCGGGCGTTGAGTTCGCCTACGGCGGCGGCCATCGCGTCGTCGCCTTCGGGGCCGGCGAGGAAGTCGGACAGGACGAAGACCATCGCGCGGCGCTTGAGCGCGCGGGCCAGCCGGCGCATCGGCGTCGCGAAGGCCGTGCGCTGGGCGCGCGGCGGATGCTCCAGGACGTCGCGGATGAGGCGCAGCACGTGGCGGCGGCCTTTCTTCGGCGGGACCCACAGTTCCTCGCGGTCGGTGAAGAGCAGCAGCCCGACCTTGTCGCCGGCCTTGAGGGCGGAGACGGCGAGGGCGGCGGCCACTTCGGCGGCGCGTTCGCGTAGGGTGACGCGGCCGGAGCCGAAGCCCGCGGAGCCCGAGATGTCGACGGCCAGCACCATCGTGAGCTCACGCTCCTCGCGGTGCAGGCGGATGAACGGCTTACCCGTGCGGGCCGTGACGTTCCAGTCGAGCGCGCGGACGTCGTCGCCCGGCACGTATTCGCGGAGCTCCTCGAAGTCGGTGCCGCGGCCCTTGTAGCGCGAGAGGTAGGCGCCGACCATCGCGTCGTTGACCATGCGCGCGGCCACGACCTCGACGCGCTGGGCGCGGCGAAGGGTGTCCTGGGCGGAGGTCGGGACGGCGGGGTCCACGGGGCGCGACGCGGGCGGGGGGCTGGATTAAGGGACCTTCACCGCGTCGAGGACGCGGCGGACGATCGCATCGGCGTCGACGCCTTCGGCGTCCGCTTCATACGTGAGGATGAGTCGGTGACGGAGCACGTCGGGCGCGATGTCCTTGATGTCCTGCGGCGTGACGTGGTCGCGGCCTTGCAGGAACGCCCAGGCCTTGGCGGCGAGGGTGAGGTTGATGGTCGCGCGCGGGGAGGCGCCGAACTGGACGAGCTTCTTGAGGTCGGGGCCGCCCTCGTGGTGGCCGCGGGTCGCGAGCACGAGCGAGACGATGTAGTCGCGGACGGGGTCGGCGACGTGGATGGCGTCGACGGCCTTGCGGGCGTCGAGGATCTCCTGCTGCGAGATGACCGGGGTGACGTCGAGCTTCGGCGCGGTGGTGGCCATGGCGTCGAGGATCTTGCGTTCCTCGTCGCGGGTGGGGTAGCCGATGTTGCGGGCAGGCGGTGCGTTTCGCCGCCGAGCGTCACCTGGCGTTCCTGCATCGCTTCGAGCAAGGCCGACTGCACCTTGGCGGGGGCGCGGTTGATTTCGTCGGCGAGGATGAAGTTCGCGAAGATCGGGCCCTTCTTCACGCTGTATTCGCCCGACTTCGGGTCGTAGATGAGCGTGCCGACGATGTCGGCGGGCAGGAGGTCAGGCGTGAACTGGATGCGCGCGAAGTTGGCCTGGACGGTCTGGGCGAGCGTGCGGACGGAGAGCGTCTTCGCGAGGCCCGGGACGCCTTCGAGCAGGACGTGGCCGTTGCCGAGGAGGCCGATGAGCAGGCGGTCGACCAAGTATTGCTGGCCGACGACGACGCGGGCGACCTGTTCACGGAGTCGCGGCACCCAAGTGCCGGCGGCGTTGATGGTGTTGGACATGGGGGTGGGGTTGAAAAAGGGTGGGGCAGCGCAAAACCGCGCTCAGCGGTTCTCCGCTCTCGACTGACCTGTCAGCGTCCGGTGGACCCGGATTCGTCTACCTACTTAGCAAGAGCTTTGGGACTTCACAACCGCTGCTTTAATAAAGGCCGCAAAAAGAGGGTGGGGGCGGTTGGGCTTCGACTGGAACTCCGGATGGTACTGGACGCCGACCATGAAGGGGTGGTCCTTGACCTCGACGATCTCGACGAGGCCGCTCTGGGGGTTGGTCCCGCCGACGAGCAAGCCCGCCGCTTCCAGTTTTGAGCGATAAGCGTCATTATACTCGAACCGGTGGCGGTGGCGTTCCTGGATGAGGTCTTGGCCGTAGGCGGCGCGGGACTTGCTGCCCGGGGTGAGGGCGCAGTCGTATTGGCCGAGGCGCATGGTGCCGCCCTTGGTCACGACCGTCTTCTGGGACTCCATGAGGTGGATGACCGGGCTCGTGGTCTGCGGGTTGAATTCGGTCGAGTGGGCGTCCTTCAGGCCGAGGACATGTCGGGCGAATTCAATGACGGTGATCTGCATGCCGAGGCAGAGGCCGTAGTAGGGGATCTTCCGTTCGCGCGCGAAGCGGGCGGCGATGACCTTGCCCTCGACGCCGCGGGTGCCGAAGCCGCCGGGGACGAGGATGCCGTCCAGGCCTTCGAGCTGCGCGGTGCCCTTGGTCTCGAGGTCCTCGGCGTCGATGCGCACGATCTCGACGGCCGTCTCGTTGGCGATGCCGCCGTGCACGATGGATTCGTAGACCGACTTGTAGGCGTCCTGGAGCTCGATGTACTTGCCGACGACGCCGACGCGCACGCGGTGCTTCGGCTCGAGGAGGCGGCGCACGATCTCGCGCCACGGCGCGATGTCCATCGGGTCGCACTTCAGGCCGAGGCGCTTGACGACGACCTCATCCATGCGCTGCTCGGCGAGCTGCATCGGGAGCTCGTAGATGGAGTGCTCGACGTCGCGGCACTCGAACACGGAGTCGGCGCCGACGTTGCAGTAGAGCGAGAGTTTCTGGCGGTTATCCTCGCCGATCGGGCGGTCCGTGCGGCAGACGAGCAGGTCGGGCTGGATGCCGATTTCACGCAGTTTCGCGACGGATTGCTGCGAAGGCTTCGTCTTCAGTTCGCCGGCGGCCTTGATGAACGGCACGAGCGTGCAATGGAGGAACGCGACGTTCTCGCGGCCGGCGTCGTGCTGGAACTGACGGAGCGCCTCGAGGAACGGCAGGCCTTCGATGTCGCCGGTCGTGCCGCCGATCTCGGTGATGAGGACGTCGACGCCTTCCCCGCCCTTGAGGATGCGGTCCTTGATCTCGTTCGTGATGTGCGGGATGACCTGGACGGTCTTGCCGAGGTAGTCGCCGCGGCGTTCCTTCTGGATGACGGTCTCGTAGACTTGGCCGGAGCTCAGGCTGTTGAGGCGCGAGAGGACGCCGGAGGTGAAGCGTTCGTAGTGGCCGAGGTCGAGGTCGGTCTCGGCGCCGTCGTTGAGCACGTAGACTTCGCCGTGCTGGTAGGGGCTCATGGTGCCCGGATCGACGTTGAGGTACGGGTCGAACTTCTGGATGCGGACCTTCAGGCCGCGGCATTCGAGGAGGGCGCCGAGGGCGGCGGCGGTGAGGCCTTTGCCGAGGGAGGAAATGACGCCTCCGGTGACGAAAATATACTTCATGAAAATAGGTCGGGCAGGTGGTAAATCGGGCAAAAAAGATAAGACCGGCTGGTCCGCGTGACGGTAGGCCGGTCTGGACTTTCGTATGTCATTGGGACGCAAAAGGGAGGCAAGCGGTTTTTCCGGCCCCCGGGGAGGGCGCGCAGGGGCCTATGAGCGATTTTCACGTCACCCCCGCCCTCGCCTAATACCTCCCCGGAAACCCCCGTCCGTGGTGGGCAGGGGTCGCTCCACCTATTTGATGGCTTTTGCCTTAGGCACCCCGTCCGTCCCACCTCTCCTCCTTATGTCCGCAAGTTCCTGTTGTTCCTGCTGCCGTCCCGCTTCGATCGGGAAGAAGGTCGTCATGGCCCTCTCCGGCCTCGTCCTCGCCGGCTTCGTCCTCGGCCACATGTCGGGTAACCTCCTGATGTTCAAGGGGCCCGAGGCCATCAATAACTACGCCGCCTGGTTGCATGCCAACAAAGGCCTGCTCTGGGGAGCACGTATCGTGCTGATCATCAGCACTATCGCTCACATCTGGACCGGCATCCAATTGACCCTCGAGAACCGCGCGGCCCGTGATGGTGGTCCGGCCGTCGACGCTACCCGCCGGGCCAGCTGGTCTTCCCGCACGATGCCTTACTCGGGCGTGGTCATCCTAGCCTTCGCGGTCTTCCACCTCCTGCACTACACGTTCCGCACGGTCGCCCTGGGGGGCGTCGATTTCGGCGATAACGTCTACAAGATGGTCCTCGCTGGTTTCTCCCAGCCCGTCGTCGCCGTCTTCTACATCGTCAGCATGATCCTGCTTTGCCTGCACCTCAGCCACGGCATCAGCAGCGTCTTCCAGACCCTCGGCCTGCGCAACGAGCGCTGGCGCTCCCGCCTCGATTGCGTCGCCAGCCTCTATGCCTGGATCGTCGCCCTTGGCTTCATCTCCATCCCTCTCGCCGTCCTCACCGGCTGCCTGAAGTAAGTCCCATGAAACTCGACTCCAAGATCCCCGCCGGCCCGCTGGCCGATAAGTGGAACAACCATAAGGCGAAGCTCCGCCTGGTGAACCCGGCCAACCGCCGCAAGTACCACGTCATCGTGGTCGGCTCCGGCCTCGCCGGTTCCGCCGCCGCCGCGTCCTTCGCCGAGATGGGCTACGAAGTCTCCTGCTTCTGCTACCAGGACAGCCCGCG
>JBEGRN010000030.1:0-11918 GCA_041180425.1 Verrucomicrobiota bacterium | reverse complement strand
TGCTCGTACAGGTGCGTCCCGTCGAAGCGGGCCAAGGCGAAGAAGTCGCGCGGGAAGTGCGCGGGCACCCAGTCGGTGATGACCCCGATATTGGCGCGGTGCAGCGTGTCGACCATCGCCATGAAATCGAGGGGCGTGCCGAAACGGTGCGTCGGCGCGTAGAAACCGGTGACCTGATAGCCCCAGGAACCGTCGAACGGGTACTCCGACGGCGGCATCAGCTCGACATGCGTAAAGCCGAGGCGCGTGCAGTATTCGGCCAGCTGGACACCCAGTTCGCGGTAATTCAGGACGCGATTACCGTCTTCGGGGACGCGGCGCCAAGACGCCAGATGCACCTCATAGACGGACATCGGTTGCGCCCGGGAATCGGAGCGACGGCGCTGCTCCAGCCAAGCCTGGTCGTTCCAGACGAAGCCCGACAGGTCGCAAACGATCGCGGCGTGGTTGGGCGAAGGCTCGAAATGCAGGGCGCAAGGGTCCGTCTTGATGAACGGCGTCCGGTCGTGGGCCCCGACGATCTCGTATTTATAACGTGCACCAGCAGCGAGGCCCGGCACGAACAACTCCCAAATGCCCGAAGCGCCTAGGGAACGCATCGGATGGGCGCGGCCATTCCACAGGTTATGGTCGCCGACGACGGAGACCCGACGGGCCGAAGGCGCCCAAACGGCAAAGGACACCCCGGCGACGCCATCGATGGTGCGTACATGGGAGCCCAGCTTCTCATAGACGCGGTGGTCGTCGCCTTTGCCGATAAGGAACAGGTCGGACTCGGAAATCGTCGGCAGGAAGCGGTAGGGGTCTTCGCGGACGACGACGGTGCCATCGGCGTAGGCGACTTGGAAGCGGTAGCGAAAAGGAGCATCCTTAGGGTAGACCAATTCGAAGACCCCGAAGGCGTCCAGGCAGTCCATGGCTTTACCCCGATTGGCCCCGTCCTTCAGCACCTGGCAGCCCGTCGCGCCCGGAAACAGGGCCCGGACGACCACACCCCCGTCCGCGAGCGGATGCCAGCCGAGGAAGCGGTGCGGGCAGGTCTCCGTACCCTCCACGAGGGCGGCCAACTCTGCGGGACTGAGGCGCATCCTCCGACAATCCACGCCCGCCCCCTTGCCGCAAGCGTGCAATGCCCGAAAATACTTGAGACGCAGGCCGGAGCGACAAGTCTGGGGGCGATGCCTGGCCGTCGATTTTGGATTCTTGCCGCAAGCGTCGGCCTCACCCTCAGCGGCGTCGCCGCGGACTCCGCCCCTGCGCCCACCGCGCCGGCCAACCAAGCGGCCAAGCCCGACGTCCCTGGTCTCTCGGGACAAAGCTTCAGCTACGAGGAGAACGGCAAGGTCTTGGTCGCCGTCAACGCGAGCTTCAGCTCGAACGGCGCCTTCTTGGCCGCGAAGCTGATCAAGCTCGACACGCGCACCGGCCTCATCACCGCCGACGGCGACGTCGTCTACGCGACCCCGAATCTCCGCATCTTGGGCGAGCAGGCCCAACTCGACCCGAAGAACGACCTCATCGTCGCGACCAAGGTCCGTTTCGGCCGCAACCCCGTCTACCTGACCGCCGACGAGTTGCGCATCGAGAAAGGCGACAAGACGATCAAAGGCCTGCGCATGTGGCACAACGAGCCGGCCGCCGCGGGCATGTCGCTGAACGTCGGCTCCGCCCGCTACACGGAAAAGGACGACTGGCTGGCCCTCCGCGACGTCCGCCCGCAGCTGGCGGGGCTACCGTTCCTGTACATCCCCTACTACGGCCAAGAAGGGTATCAGGATATCCCTTACGAAGTGTACCTCAACATGGGGTCGAAGGACCGCCAAGGCACCTACCTGCGCACCACGACGCTCGCCCGCCAGACCCCCTCGCTCTGGGTCGGCGCCCTGCTCGACTTCTACAGCAAGTCCGGCTTCCTCGTCGGTCCTTACCTCAAGTACGACAACGCCAAGGACAAGCAGGCCACGACGCGGTGGAAAGGCTTCTTCCAGGCCGGCTACATCAGCGACCGCGGCGACCTCCTCGCCGACGGCTTCGGCCGCACGCCGGGCCGGACGCGCGCCTTCGAATACGGGGAGATCAACGGTCGGACCGCCGACGGCATCCAGATCGCGGGTCAGCTCTTCGCCACCAGCGACCCGGACTTCGTCCGCGACTTCCGCCCGAACCTGAGCGACCGCACCGGCACCCCGCAGCTCAACCTCGAAGTCACCAAGCCTTGGAACGGCGGCCTGCTTTCCGCCAACATCGTCGCCAAGGCCGACAACTACCAGGAAGTCGCGCAGAAACTCCCGGAAGTCCGCTTCGACCTCACCGAAACCGCCCTCGGCGACCAAGGCCTACGCCAGCGAGGCTTCGCCGCGCTCGCTTACCTCAATGAGCAGCCCGCCGCGCTGGCCTCCCCGACGAACGCCTGGTCCACCGCCCGCCTGGATGTCTACTACGGCTTGGCGCGCACCTTCACGGCCGGCGATTGGCTGACCTGGAAGCCCGTCGTCGGTATCCGCGCCACAGATTGGACCTCGGCGCTCAACGGCCTCGGCAATCGCTCCAAAGTCATGGGCCAGGTCGGCTTCGACGTCGAAGGCTTGGCCACCGGCTCGTGGGACCTCGTCGCCAAGAAGTGGTCGATCAACGGCATGCGCCACACCGTGCGCCCCGTCCTGCAATACCGCTACCTACCCGGCGCGGAGCAAGGCTACGGCGAACTCCCGATGTCCGACGCGTCCGTCGCCCTCTCGGCCTTCCGTGAACTCGACCTCGCGGACCGACCCGATGCGGCCAGCGTGAACGCGCGCCAAGCGGCGCGCTTCGGCTTCCGCAATACCTTGGCGACGCGCGACACCGAGAACGGCACGCGCGACCTCCTGCGCTTCGATGTCTTCACGAACTGGGAGCAGGACGCCGTCACCGGAACGGGCAATAAGTCGGACGTCCAAGCCCACCTGAGCCTCACCCCGGCCCCTTGGGTCAGCATCGACACCTACCAGCGCCTCCCGAACGGCGGCGGCCCAGCCTATGAGTCGCTGAACTCCATCTCCTTCAATTCCGGGGACTTCTGGAAGGCTTCCTTCGGCTGGTATCAGCTCCGCCAAGCCGAAGCCGCCAACCAGCTCTGGGTCACCGGGGAAATCCGCCTAAATTCCGTCTATTCCGGGGTGCTCTCGGTCAATTATGACGCCCTGACCCACCAATCCATCTACCAGTCGATCGGGTTGGTGCAACGGATCGGCAATTCTTGGGAGATGGAATATGGCTTCCAGAAGCGCGTCTCCACCTACGGAGACAGTGCATTGGGCTTCCACCTGCGGGCTCGTTTGTTCAAGTTCTGACCCGTGACGGACCAAGCCGCAGACCCCACCTCCATCCCGACCGACGGCATCCTGCCGCCGGCCGACCTGCCGATCCGCCTGGACGTCTTCGAAGGACCGCTGGACCTGCTGCTCTTCCTCATCCGCAAGAACGAGATCGATATCTACGATATCCCGATCGAGAAGGTCACCCAACAGTACCTGGAGGTCCTCCGCACCCAAGAAAAGGACAACCTCGAGCTCGCCGGCGACTTCTTCGTGATGGCCGCGACCTTGATGTACATCAAGAGCCGCATGCTCTTGCCGGTCGAAAGCCGCCCTGAAGAAGAAGTGCTGCCGACCCAGGAAGGCCAAGACCCCCGCTGGGCCCTCGTCCAACAGCTCATCCAATACAAGCGCGTCAAGGAGACCGCCGCCATCATCCGCGGCCTGGTCGACGACCGCCAAGGTCTCCTCTCGCGCTACGTGGTCCAGAACGAAGGCGAAGACGCCGTGGTCCGTCCGGTCGCCCCGACCGAGCGCATCGAGCTCTGGAACACCTTCAACAACGTCCTGCGTCGCCTCGCTGAGCGCATCCAGCCGGGCAACCTCTCCGTCGAGAACGTCACCGTCTCCGACCGCATGGAGTTCATCCTCAAGCGCCTCGAAACGGAGCCGAAGTTCATCTTCACGACCCTCTTGCCCGAGCGCCCGACGGTCGCCCTGCTGGTGGCCAACTTCCTCGCCTGCCTGGAACTGGCCCGCCTCGGGGCCCTGCAGCTCGAACAAGCCCAGAACTTCGAGGACATCGTCTGCTCCAAGCGCGAGAAGGCCGAAGCCCCGTTTGCCGGGGAAGCCTCCGAGGGCGGGTCGGAATTCGACGCGCCCCCGCCTGAGGCCAACGCCTAAGCCGCCCAGACTTGCGGAGGCGCCCGTCTTCGTTACCGTCACCCCATGGCTCGCAAGACGCCCCCGCGGAAACACCTGCTAGGCTTAGGGTTGGACAACGCCGACCAGCACAAACGCATCACCCAAGGCGAAGGCTTTTCCCTCGTCGGCGGCTCCCAGGAGACCCACGAACGCATGACGGAGACGGTGATCAAGACCGTCGAAGACTTGAGCCGCAAAGGTCGCAACCTGCACGAAGCAGACCCGCGGGAAGTCGCCGAGTTGCTGCGCAAGCATGACCGCAGCCGGTAGCCCCAAAATCTGGCACTGACTGGTTGACTCACCCCTTTTTTAAAGGCTTCATTCCCTTCCCCAACGATGAGCACCGAGACACCCCCTCCCCCTCCTCCTGCCGAAGGCGACAACTCCGCGCCCCAGGCCCCTAAGCTGAAGCTGGCCAAGCCCGCTGGTGCCGCCGTCCCGCCGCCCCCTCCGCCGCCCCCCGCTGCCGGCGCTCCGGCCGCTCCCCGTCCGCCCATCGCCCCTATTCCGGCCCCCGTCGCCGCTCCCGCCCCGCGCGTCTCCCCGACGACCGGTGCCGCCGCCAACCGCACCGTCGGCAAAGCCGCCGCCGCAGTTGACGTGCTCGCGCTTGTGGCTTCCTTGGCCGCAGCTGTCTTCTTGTACTTGGAGCTCTTCTCCAAGACTAAGGGCTAAGACCTTCCATGGCATCCGAACTGATCACCAACCTCGACAACAACACCTTCGAATCGACGATCAAAGCGTCGACCGTGCCCGTCCTCGTGGACTTCTGGGCAACCTGGTGCGGCCCCTGCAAGCAGCTCGGCCCGGTCCTCGACCAGCTCGCCGCTGAGATGAGCACGACCGTCAAGATCTGCAAGGTGGACGTGGACACGAACCGCAACCTGGCTACCCAGCTGGGCGTGACTTCGATCCCGGCCCTCTTCCTGTTCAAGAACGGCGAAGTCGTGGATAAGATCGTCGGTGCCCGTCCGAAGGGCGACATCGCTGCCTTCATCAAGAAGCACTCCTAAGCTGGTCAGGCTTAGCCAATAAAAAGGCCCGGGGCTTGCGCCCCGGGCCTTTTGCTTTTCAGCCCCTCGCAGGGCTTACTTGGATTCCAACGGGTGTTCCTTCAGGACATCCGCCGGGTTGTAGGCACCACGGGAGCCGATGGCCTTGCGGACCTCGGCGACCTTGGCGTCCGTCACCGGGCCAGCGGTATTGCCCCAAGCCTGGCGGACGTAGGTCGCGATGTGGGCGACCTGAGCGTCCTTCAGGCCAGCGCCGATGTTCGGCATGGCAGCGTTGTACTTGGCACCCTTGACCTCGATTTCGCCGGCCAAACCAGCGAGGATGATCTTAACGAGGCGATCTTCGTTGCCGGCCACCCAAGGCGAACCAGCCAGCGGGGGGAAAGCACCGGCGACGCCCAAGCCCGTGGGCTGGTGGCAGCTGGCGCAGTTCGCGACGAAGAGCTTCTCGCCCTTGACCGGGTCGGGTTCGAATTCCTTCGGGCCGTTGTCGGCCACGGCGCGCGGGGCGTCGAGGTCGAAGGCAGCGGGGTTGAAATCTCCTGAGTTGCGGGTCAGGTAGAGGCCAGCCCAGAAGCCGAAACCACAGAACAGGAAGACGACGAAGACCGGCAGCAAAGAGAAGCCTTCGGCAGGCTCTTCCTTGTCGCGGGCGAGCTGGTTGTGGACCTCGACGAGGCGGCCGTCGGAGAAACCTTCGGGGCCTGCGTTGTGCGACGCCCGAGGGCGGCGGTGACGGTCGTTGGGACGGTGAGAGTCGTTCATGGGATCACTGCTTCAATTTGGCTTCCGGCGAGGAGTAGTCCTGGCGCAGGGACTTCAGGTAGGCAATGAGGGCGGTGCCGCGCTCGTTAGGCTGGAGCGAGCCGTCCTTGGCCGGGCTGAAGAGGAAAGCGTACGCGGGCATCGCGGAACCTGCGGCGGGAGCCGAGAGGTGCGCGGCGATCTCGGCGTCGGACTTGGCGCGGGCGCCGTAGTTGGCGAGGTCCGGACCGACGCGACGGTTACCGAGTGCAACCTGCGGCTGGAGGACGTAGTCGCGCGCGACGGAGGGACGGACGCCCCAACCTTGGGCGATATCCTTGCCCTGGCCAGCCGGACGGACCTGCTGGGTATGGCAAGCGACGCAACCCAGCTCGAGGTAGACCTGACGGCCTTGGATCGCGAGGCCGGGCTCCTTCGCCGGGAAGAGCGGACCGCCTTCTTCGGCCGGGGCGCGACCGAGGGCACCCAGCTGGGCGTGGCCGCTGAGGAGCAGGCCACCAAACGGAGCGGCGACGGTGAAGAAGACGCCCGCGAGGATGAGGTTAAGGTTCTTCATGGACGGGACGGATTAGGCGTGGCGACCTTCGTCGGTCGAGGAGGAGCAGGAAGTCAGCATGCCGAACGCGTTGATCGCGAAGGCAGCGTGACCGATGAGGAAGAGGACGGCGCAAACGGTGCCCAGCAATGCGGACTGGGGAGCGACGGTCTCGGCGAACGGCTTGCCGGCGGCCAGCGCGGCGCCTTGGGTCCAGCCGAAGAAGAGCGAGCCGGCGACGGAACCGACCACGGCCAAGGCGCAGGACCAGAAGTGCAGGTGCACGAGCTTGGCGGAAGGCCAGAAGGCGCCGGTCAGGCGCGGGAGGATGAAGTAAGCGGCCCCGAAGATGACCATCGAGACGAAGGCGTAGGTGAGCAGCTGCTGCTGGCCGGCGGTGAAGGCCGTGAAGCGGACCACGGCGTTGAGCGAGCGGGCCGAGAAGACGATCTGCAGCGCGATGGCCAGCGTGTAGGCCACGACGCCGAAGGCGACGAAGCGCAGCGTGGTGTTGTTCCAGGCGCGGGACCAACCGGAGTCGCGCGAGAGCGTGCCGAAGAAATTGATCGTCGTGATGGTCAGCGGGATGAGGAGCATCACCGCAGCGACCACGCCCGAAGACTGGATCCACAGGGGCAGCGGGCTACCGAGCAACGTCGCCGGACCGGTCCAACCCGCGAAGAGGAAGAGCGTCCAGAAACCGACGGTGGTCAGGTAGTAGCCGTTGAGGGTCGTCCCGAGTTCCTTCGGCAGGAAGTAGTAGACCGCGGCCAAGGCGGAGGCGCCCAGCCAGAGGAGGAGGAAGTTCTGCAGGAACCAGCTGTGCACCAAGGCCTGGAGCACGCCGTTCGTCGGGCACCAAAGGACCATGAGCTGGGCCAGGAGGTAGACCACCGGGAGCACGAAGGAGGCGCCCAGGATATACCACTGCGAGACGAAGACCTGGCTCGTGGGACGACGCGCGAAGGCGACGGCCGGCCAGAGGGCCGCCAGCAGGAAGGCGACGAAGAAGGCCGGGGCCAAACCACGCGGGAGTTCGAGGAGTTCGAAGGCGTTCTGGGAGTCCAGCAATACCGTCACGACGCCCGCGGTCAGGGCGAGGTTCCAGATCAGGCCGCCGAGCGTGGCGATCCAACCATTGCGGAACTCGAAGCGACCGAGCGCGGCGAGGAGCCAGAGGTTCAGGCCGATCAGGGCGTTGGAGGCCCAGCCGTAGAAGAACACGTTGCGCTGGACGGCGTCCAGGCGGCCGAAGGTGATGTGCTCACAGCCGTTGAGGAAGCCGGGGAGATGCAGCTTCACCGCGGTGATGACAGCGAGGACCGACGAGACGAGCAGCCAGAGGAGAGCCGAGGCGAAGAAGAACTTCACCGGGCTGGCGACGCTGGCGTCGACGCGGGAGACGCGGGGGGAGCCGGCGTCGGCGGGGCGTCCCTGCGGGCGGCCCTGCCCTTGCGGACGGCTGTTTTGGTTTTCCTGACTCATCGTGTTATAAGGGATTTACTTGAGGCCGAGTTCGGCGGTGTTCCAAGGCGCGGTGCGCGCGGCGTTGGCGGCGCGGACGGCCTTCACTTGGTCGACGGTGACCGGGTTAGACTTGTTGCCGAAGCTCTGGCGGACATAGGTGAGGACATCGGCGATGTCCTGGTCGCTGACGCCAGCCACCGGCGGCATCATGCTGTTATAGGTGACGCCATCGACGGTGATGGGACCCATCAAGCCGTGAAGGATGAACTTGATCGGGAGGGACGCATCGCCGTTGACGATGGGCGTGGCCGCGATCGAGGGGAACACCGGGGCGAGGCCCTTGCCCGTCGGCTGGTGGCAGGCGATGCAGGTGCGGGAATAGACGGCGAGGCCACGCTTCATCTGCTCGTCGTCAGCCTTGACGAAAGCAGCGGCCGCCGCGGGGGCAGCTGCCACGGGAGCGACAGGCTTGCGCATTTCCGCCAGCACCTTGGGGTTGGCGGCGATGATGGCCATGGCGTCGGCGACCGGCAGACGGTAGGTGCCGTCGGCGTTCTTCGCCGGCGTGGTGATCAAGGCCTTGGCCTTGGACTCGGTGTCGGCGCGCAAAGCCTTCTGGGCGGCGCGACGTTCGACGTCGGAATTGGTGGTCGGACGGACCGCAACGAAGGCGTAAGCCAACACCGCTACCGCCACGAGAACGAAGGCGGCGACGCCAAGCCAGGACTTGACCTGGCCAGGGATCAGCGGACGGGGACCGTTAGAAGGATGCTCACTCATGGTAATGGATGGACTCGAGGATGCGAGGGTCGTGGACCGGGATGGTTTCGGCCTTGGTGGAACTGCGGAGGAAGAGACCGATCACGATGGCGCCGAAACCGGCGATCGCGAGGAGGTCGGTGGCGAGGCTGCCACAGAGGAACGGGGTGACGGTGAAGCCTTCCGGCGCCGTCTTGTCCACGATTTGGCGAGGCACCGCGTTGAACCAGAGGTCCACGATGCCGCCGAGGAAGATGACGACCGCGACGCCCAGGAGACGACCCGGGACGATCTTGGAGCGGTAGAAGAGCAAAAAGATGAACGGCGCGAGGAAGAAGCCGAAGATGAGGTACATCGAGACGCCCCACCACTCGCTCTTCAGGCCGGTGACCGGATTGAACTCGCGGATGTTGTACCAGAAGGTCTCTTCCGGGATGTTGGCCGTGTAGATCAGGAAGTACTGCGAGAAGCTGATGTAGGCCCAGAAGACGGTGAAGGCGAGCATCAGGCAGCCCAGCACGTGGCGGTGCGCCTGGTTGAGGATGCCGTCGAGCCAGCCGCCGTTGGAAAGGCGGTAGGTGAGGATGACGGTGCCGGCGAGCGCTAGGCGGATCGACAAGGCGAAGAACCACACGCCGTACATCGTGGAGAACCAGTGATACGACAGGGCCATGAGGCAGTCGAAGGCCAGCATGGTCAGGGCCACGGCGCTCAGCGGGATGCCGGCGGCCGAGAAGGCGTGCAAGGTGTGGGTGTGGCCGGCGGTGCGGTCAGTGTCCTGCTTGAAGGACCAGGTGCGCATGGCCCAAGCGAGACCGCCGAAGAAGACGACGTAGAGGGCGATGCGGATGAGGAAGAACTTCTCGTTCAGGAACCAGCTCTTCGCCTGCAGGATCGGGTCGTGGCCGACTTCATGGCCGCTCGGCAGGATGTGCGACGCATCGGTCCACTCCCAGAGGAGGTGACGGAAATCCGGCAGGAAGGCCAAGGGAGCCACGCCGAGGAGGAGCACGATAGGCAGAGCGCCGATCATGAATTCCCAGTTGCGGCGGATGACCGGAGCCCAACCCGCATCGAAGACGCGGGTGATCATCGTCAGCATGAGCATGCCGATGAGGAGGGACGCCCAGAAGAGGCAGCCGAGGAGGACGGACAGGGCCGGGCGGTGGTCGTGGTGACCGAGGCCGAGGAAGGCGAAGACCCAGACGGCGACCAGCGCGACAACGCCGAGGCCGAGGAACGTCGTCCACTTGGACGAGAGATTGGAGGAGGAAGCGCTCATGGACGGATTACTTGACGGTGGCCTTCAAGGCGGCGGGGACGAGGTTGGGCGGGCAGGATTGCGAGAGCTGGAGCGCACGCAGGTAGGCGACGACGGCCCAGCGTTCCTCGGGGGTCAGCTTGTCGCCATACCCGAGCATCGTGTTCTTGCCGTTGGTGATGACGTCGAACACCTGGCCCTGCGGGTAAGCGCGGAACAGGGGCTGCTGGAGGTTGGCGATCGAGACGATGGCCACATCGCCTTCGACGGCGGAGCGGACCTTCATGATGCCGTTGCCGTCGGCGGCTTGGCCGTGGCAGACCGCGCAATAGATCTGGAACTTGGCCTGGCCGAGGGCGAGGGTCTTCGCGTCGACCGTGAACGGGGCGAGCTCGCCACCGGCGAGGATGGTCAGCGACTTCGTGGGGAAGTCGGCGAGGAAGTTGCCTTGGGCGTCCTTGCCCGTCGCGAACGACGGGTTGAGGGATTCGGCGCGGCGGTAGTCGGCGGCGAAGACCTGGAGCGGCTCGAGACCGGTGCCGCGGGCGACGGTGCCAGCCACGGCCGGGCGGGCGTCACGGCCGTCGGCGAAGAACGTGTTCTCCCCCTGCGGCTTATACTTGGACTGGTAGTCCATGTCGTCGAAGACATAGACCGGCGTGTCCTTGGACTTCTTGCCCTGGAGGCCGAAGAAGCCGATGACGGCGACGACGGCGACGGCGAGGAAAGTGAGGTAACGGTTCATGGAACGAATTAGTCGCGGATGACGGTGATCTCCTGGCCGCCGAGCGACTGCAGGAAGTTGCGGGATTCATCCAGGTGGAACTTCGGGTCGGAGGCTTCGAGGACGACCATGAAGGTGTCGTCGGAGACGCGCGCGAAGTGCGGGAGGTCGAACAGCGGGTGGTGGTGGCGCGGGAGGCGGTTCAGGATGAACTGGCCGAAGAACGTGCCGAAGGCCGCGAAGAGAATCGTGCACTCATACATCACGGGGAACGGGAAGATGGGGCTCCAGAACGGCTTGCCGCCGACGACCAGCGGGTAGTCGACGGAGTTCATGTACCAGGTCAGGAGGCAACCGGTGATGAAGCCGGTCACGCCGCCCAGCAGCGTGAGGCGCGGCACCTTGGAGCGCTCGAGGCCCATGGCTTGGTCCATGCCGTGGATGGGGAAAGGGGTGTGGACGTCCCAGCGGGTCCAACCGGCGTCGCGCACCTTTTCGGCGGCGTGGAAGACGTCGGCGGGCTTGCGGAAGGTGCAGGCTACGCCGTGGATGCGTTCGTTGCGTTCGTTCATGGTCTTGGCGGACGGCGGGATCAGTGGGCGTGGGGGTCGGCCTGCGGCGCGACCATCTTGACTTCAGCCATCGGCAGAAGCGGAAGGAAGCGGACGAACAGGAGGAAGAGGACGGAGAAGAAGCCGAAGGTGCCGAAGAACGTGAAGATATCCACGATGGTCGGGCTGTAGTAACCCCAGCTGGACGGCAGGTAGTCGTTGGCCAGCGAGGTCACGGTGATGACGAAGCGCTCGAACCACATGCCGACGTTGACGAAGAGGCAGATGATCCAGACGAGGGAGTGGTTCTCGCGGACCTTCTTGAACCAGAAGAGCTGCGGGGTGATCACGTTGCAGGACACCATGATCCAATAGGCCCAGTAGTACTGGCCGAAGGCGCGGTTGATGAACGCGAACTTCTCGTAGGCGTTGCCGGAGTAGGCCGCGATGAAGAACTCGGTGGCGTACGCGTAGCCGACCATCGTGCCCGTGGCCAAGATGATCTTACACATGTTGTCGATGTGGTACTGGTTGATGACGTCGTGCAGGCGGTAGATCGCGCGCAGCGGGAGCATCAGGGTCAGCACCATCGCGAAGCCGGAGAAGATGGCGCCGGCGACGAAGTA
>JBEGRN010000029.1:0-11928 GCA_041180425.1 Verrucomicrobiota bacterium | reverse complement strand
TTCACCAGCACGAACTTGCCGCCATGGGCGAATTCGACGGCGAGGAGCCGGCCGGGGATGTCGACGAGCTTGCCTTCCACGTCCAGCTGCTGGCTGCTGTGCAGCATGGCGTCGCGGCCCATGCGGGTGTTCATCCATTCCTCGTCGCGCACCGGCGCCTTCTTGTCTTCGCGGATGGGGTCGGCGGCGAAGCAGGCGGTGGCCAGCAGCAAACCGGACCAAGCAAGGACGGCGGGGTGGGGCATGTGGAGGGTCTAGCTTCGCGATAGGCCGATTCAAGGCCGCAATGCGGCGTTTATGGACGGTTTTGTAGGAAAGCATTGAAAGGGAGGGGGACTCGCCCACGCTGACGGGTATGGAAGTATTCGCGTTCTTGCTGGTCGCACTCCTGACCTTGGGCTTCCCGATTTTAGTCATCGTGCTCTGGACCAGGGTCTCGGGCTTGGAGAGCAAGGTGGCCATCTTGGAGGGCATGCTGGCGCGCTTGCGGGCGCCCTCGGCCGCTCCGACGGCGCAGGCTCCCGCTCCGACCCAGGATAGTCCGCCGCCTTTGCCGGTCCGGCCTGGCGGCTCTGCTGAACCTAAGCCTTCGGTGGCTGCATCGGTACCTCCCGCCGCGACTGCCATCCCCGCGGCACCGCGGGCTTCCGAACCTGCCCCGGTTCGTACGACCCCAGCCGTCGAGGCGGTAGATCCCTGGGAAGGCCTGCGCGATATGGGCGTGTTGCCGCCGGCTGACCTGAAGGGCGAGTTCGCCTTGGGTTCGTGGTGGGCGGTCCGCGTCGGCGGCGCGTTGGCGGTCGCCTCCGTTGTTTTCCTCGGCATCTGGCTGAACCTACGCTCGACCTTGCCCGCTTGGGTGCGTTTGGGCGAGATCCTGGCCTTGGGCGCGCTGGGCCTGTGGGGCGGCCATCGTCTGGAGCAGAGCCGCCGCGACCTTGGCCGCGTCGTGTTCGCCGTCGGCCTCACGGTATTCCAGTTCGCCGCGTGGGCTTCCTATGGCATGGAGAAGATGCGCGTGCTCGAGACGCCTGCGCAGGCGGCCATCCTGCAATTCTGCGTCGCCCTCGCGGTCGGCGTCGTGGCCTTGGCCCGTAAGGACAAGCTGATTGGGCAGATCTCCATCGTCTTCGCGACGGTCGCCGTCGGTCTTTCGGTGCACGCTGGGTCGGACGATTTGACCATCGGGGTGGAAGCCGGCTCGATCGCCGCGCTGGGGGCCGTTCTCCTGTCGCGGGGTGGTTGGGCTTCTTCGGCGGTCCTCGGCCTGGTTGGTTCGGTCGTGGGCTTGGTCCTGCTTTACGATGACCGTCCGGCGTCGTCCGCGCTTTCGCTCGCCGTGCAGGTCGGTGCGGGCCTGGCCTTCCTCTCGCTGTGGTTGGCCGACCGCTTTGGTCGGGTGGAATCGAGCTTCGATGACGGCAAAAAGAACGCCTTCCTTTGCGCGGCCTTCTTCCTGCCAGCCCTCATCGGGATTTGGGTCGCGGTCGGTGGGGATGACGCCCGCGCCTTGGCGGCCGGCATCGTGGCGGCGCTCGCGCTGCTCGTCGGACTCAGCGAGTTCACGCGTCGCCGGCTCGCAGCGGAGATCATTCTCGCCTCGGCCTTGGTGTTTGCGGCTTCCTCGGCCGCGTGGAAGGTCGAGCAACGACTCGTGTGGGCCATCTGGATCGTGGCGGCGGCCTTGACGCAGCTCATCTATGCCCGGACGCGCGCCACGCTCTTGATCTGGCTGGCGGAAGCCTTCGCCGCGGTCGCCGTCATTGCTTACCTCAACCAATCCCCCGTGCAGCCGTGGCTGCGTCTCTTGGCGCCGGCCGCTTGGTCGGCCTTGGCCGCTTGGCGTTTCGGTTGGGGGCAGGAATACGCCACGGCTTGGACCTTGCGTCGCATCGTCAGCGCCTTGGCTTTGGCCATCTTGGTCTGCGTGGTGCAGTCGCAGTTCCCCGCCGTTGATCAGCCCTGGGCCTGGTTGGTCGTCTTGCCCTGCGTGCTGGTCTGCCGACAGCCGCTGCTGCTCTGGGCCCTGCTGCCGGCCTTGGCTTGGAGCCATGTGGTCGTGCTGACGCATCACCTTGAGCGGAATCCTGAAGGCATTCTTTGGCCGATGGTCTGGGCCTTGGTCTTGGCGGTGCTGGATGGCGTGGGCGTCTGGTTCCTGCGGGCCCGTCACGAGGCCGCTGCCTTGGCCTTTGTCAGCGCCTTCCTTCTGTTGAAGGCTGTGGCCGCCTGGTTGGGTCTGCCGTCTTCGCCGGTGCCTCCCGCAGGGGTCTCTGCGACCTTGTGGCTCGGCGGCATCGCCTTGTTGGCGGCGCTGTCCGAACTCTATCGCCGTCTGGGGACGAAACCCTCGGCGCCTTTGCTGGTGCAATTAGCCTTCATCCCGGCCTTCATCGTTCTGTCGTACCCGCGCAGTTGGGTCGAGTGCACTCTGCCGCTCACGGCGGTCTGGTTGCTGGGCTTGGCTTTGGCGCTGTACGCATTGGCGCGGCATAGCGCGGCCCTGCAACAGGTCGGTACCCTGTGCCGCACCAGCGTCGTGCTGGTCCTCGGCCTCATCGTCTACTCGCATTTCTCCGACCTGCCCGGTGCGGGGACGTCCCTCTTCTGGGCCTTGGCGGCGGCGATGACGTTCCTCTTGGGCTTCGTTTTGCAAACGCGCTCCTTCCGCATGCTGGGCATCGTCGGCCTCTTCATCGCGACCGCGCATGTCATCCTGCATGACGTCCATGACCTCTTAGGACGCATCGTCGCCTGCGCGGCCGTGGCCATCGCCTTCTTCGGCGTGGCTTGGCTCTACGGCAAGGTCGTGAAGAAGTCCGAACCGAGCATCTGACGGATGCCGCGGTACGACGTCCACGTGCACCTGGTTGGCAACGGCCTCAGCGGCAGCGGCTGTTGGTTGCGGCCGCCCAACGCGTGGCGGCGGGCGTTCGCCGAGGTCCTCCGCCGTTCCCTTGGATTGCCGGCGCGGCTGGATGCGCCGGATTTCGACGCCGCCTACGTGGACATGCTGCGTGGCCTGGTACAGGGCTCAGGCCTCGACCACGCGGTCCTGCTGGCGCAGGAGGAAGTCTATGCGGACGATGGGCGGAAGCTGGATTTCGGGAGTTTCCATGTCCCCAACGCCTATCTCCTGGACGTTTGTCGGCGCCATCCCGAGTTCGTGCCGGGCGTGGCGATCCATCCGGCGAGGGCGGATGCCTTGGAGGAGCTTGCCCGCTGCCTGCAGGGTGGGGCACGGTTGCTCAAGTTGCTGCCTAACTGTCAGAACGTCGATTGCAGCCTCCCGCGCTACGACCGTTTCTGGGAGCGCTTGGCGGAAGCGAAACTCCCTTTCTTGGCGCACACCGGCGGAGAACTGACCGTGCCCGTCCTGCGCCGCGACCTGCAGGACCCGCGTTGCCTCCGTCGTCCGCTGGAGATCGGCGTCACCGTCATCGCCGCCCATGCCGCCAGCGGCAGTTATCCTGGCGACGCGGACTATTACGGCGTCCTGCTGGACCTGATGCAGGAGTTCCCGAACCTATATGCCGATACCAGCGCCCTGAACACGCCGGCGCGCAGTGCGGCCTTCGAGCGGATCTTGGCTTCCCCGTACCGGCACCGTTTCCTGCATGGCAGCGACTACCCTGTCGCGAGCAGCGGGCGCTGGGCGTGGTGGCGTGGGCTGATCACGACGGCCGAAGCCCGGGCAGCGTCGGCCCTCGCCAATCCCTTGGCGCGTGACCGCTACATCAAGGAAGCCATGGGCTTCGAGCCCGAGCACTTCAGCCGGGTCGAGCGGTTGCTCCGTCCAGCCTGAGGCTTAGAGCGCCTTCAGCAGGCCTTGGATGTCGACCGATTCCTTGATCATCTTCTCGATGATCGGGATCTTGTCGGCGTCCTGACGCATCGTCTTCACCGTCATGTTGTTGATGCGGGCGGTGACGGCGAAGGACTCGGCTTCGACCGCGGCGATGGGGATGCCGGCTTCCGTCAGCCGCTTGAGGATCCCTTCGTTGGGCAGCAGGCCGTTGGAAAGCAGCACCCCGGCGAGCGACTTGGCGCCGCCGTTGTCGATGAAGGCCTCGAGCAGGTCTTCGCGGTCGCCGGGGACGATGACGAGCGTGCCGTTGACCTTGAGGTATTCGGCGGCGCGGCGGGCGGACATGGCGCCGATGACGACGCGGCGGACGCGGCGGAGGCCGGCGGGCTGATGGAGCCAGCGGGCGCGGGTCTCGTCGGCGACCTGATCGAGGTTGGGGTAGACGAGGGTTTCCTGGAGGGGGACCACGCCCAGCAAAGGCACGCCTAACTTGCGGAGGCCGCGGCCGGCGAAATCGCGGATGAACTCGACCTTGTCGGGCAGTACCTTGTTGAGGATCGCGCCGACCACCTCGACGCCGGCCTTGTCGAAGAGCGCTTTGTTCAGCGCGATCTCATCGATGGGCTTGCCGATGCCGCCCGCGGCGACGATGAGCGCCTTGGAGCGCAGGACGCGGGCGTTGTCGGCGTTGGAGGAGCCGAAGACGGAGCCCACGCCGGCGTGACCGGAGCCCTCGACGACGACGATGTCCTTACCGTAGGCGGCGCGGTCGAAGGCGCGGCAGATGCGGTCCTTCAGCTGCGGGCCGATGACTTCGGGGTTCTCGAGGTAGTTCTTGGTGAATTCCGGGCCGATGGCCACGGGGGACATCGCCGAGATCGGGATGTCGAGGTTGAACAGCCCTTCGATCAGCAGCGTGTCCTCGTCGACCTGGTCGTCGCCCGACTGCACGATGCGTTGGGCGATCGGTTTGATGTAGCCCACGTGCAGGCCCATCGACTGCAGCGCGGCGGTCAGGCCGAGGCAGGTCGTCGTCTTCCCGTCGTTCATGCGCGTCGCCGCGACGAAGATCCGTCGCGTGTCGAGGTTCATCGGGCTCATCAGCAAGCCCGGGACGTTGTCGGCGAAGCGCTTGCGGATGGCCATGGTCAGGCGCTCGGGCCGTCCTTGCGGGTCGGGTAGAGGTAGGACTTGTCGACCGCCTGGGCGGCGACGATGACGGCGGTGCCGAAGATGTCGTGGGCGCTGGCGCCGCGGGAGATCTCGGCGGCCGGCCGCTCGAGGCCGGTGAGGATCTGGCCGTACGCCGGGATGTCGGCGATATGCTGGGCCATCTTGGAGGCGATGTTGCCCGAGTTCAGGTCGGGGAAGACCAGGACGCTGGCCTTGCCGGCGACGCTGCCGGTGACTTCCTTGGATTCGGCGGCGAACGGGTTGAGCGCGGCGTCGGCCTGCATCTCCCCGTCGATGTCGGCGACGATGCCGAGTTCGCGGGCCTTGCGCTTGGCCATCTCGGTGGCGGCTTGGACCTTCTTGATGGAAGCCAAGCGGGCGTTGGCCGAATGGGTCGAGAAGGCGAGCAGGGCGACCTTGGGCGTGGTGTTGGTCAGGTGGCCGGCGAGGCCCGCGGTGGTCACGGCGATGTCGGCCAGCTGTTCCGCGGTGGGCTCGGGGATGACGCCGCAGTCGGCGAGGAAGAGCACGCCTTCGCAGCCGAAGCGGGCTTCTTCGGATTCGAGGATCTGCATGGACGAGACCGTCTCGACGCCGGCTTGGCGCGGCATCGTCTGGAGGATAGCGCGCAGGCCCGAGGCGGCGTGGGTCGTGGCGCCGGAGATGAGGGCGTCGGCCCCGGCCGAGGCGACCATGAGGCAGGCGAAGTAGCTGGGGTTCTTGACCAGTTCGCGCGGGTCGCCTTGCAGGTTGGTGTTGCCGTAGCGCTGGATGGATTCGAGCTTGGCCACGTAGCCCGCGAGTTCGTCGCTGCGTTCGGGCTCGATGACGCGGATGCCTTCGAGGCTGATGTTGAGGCGGGCGGCGGTGATCTTGATGCGTTGGCGGTCGCCGATCAGGATAGGCACGCCCAGCTTCTTGGTCACGAACTGGCGGGCGGCCTGGATGATGCGCGGGTCGGCGCCTTCCGGGAAGACGACGCGCTTCGGGTGGTTCTGGAGACGGGCGGAAAGACGGGAAATCAGGGACATGGAGGGAGCGGGCAGCGCAGGGCTGGCCTGCTTTCTATTAGACGCAAAAGCAGTGGCAGGGCGAGGCTGAAGGCGCTCGCCCTGCGAACCGTTGCCGGAGAGTCACTTAGCCGACGGAGCCGCCGGGGCGTAGGTGAAGGCCGGGAAGCCCTTGAGGGCTTGCTTGGTCTCGGCCGTCACGGGGTAGCCCAGCTTGGCGAAGAAGTCGGAGACGTCGACCTTGGCGGCTTGGCCGTAGCGGACCACAAAGCTGTTCTGCTTGCTGGGGACGTCGCCCGTCGCCGGGGTCTGCGCGTAGGAGCGGAGCGTCGCGCGGAGGGGCTCCCAGCCGTGGGCGTTGATCAGGACGATGAAGGGAGAGAGCTGTTCGAACGGGCCCATGTCGGGCGGCGTGGCCAGGCGCTTGGCCATGTTGGCATTCAGGTCCTTGAGGGAGCCGTGGCCCGTGCCGCGCGGCAGGCCGACGAGCTTCTCCATGCAATAAAGCGAGAACAGGTTGCAGGTCACTTCGGTCTGGCCGGGGAAGGTCCAATCCGTGCGCTGGTGGTTGTGGCCCAGTTCATGGAAGAAGCCCCAGTTGCCCTTGGTCGAGAGTTTCTGGAGGTCGACGATTTCGGCCTCGCTGGGGTTGAGCCAGCACATGAAGGGGTAGCCCGAGTGCATGAAGCCCGCGGAGATCTGGATGTCGGGCACCACGCGTTCGGGGGCAAAGCGGTTGAGGGCCACGAGGTCGTCTTCGAGTTCCATGGCCTTGTCCCACCATTCGGTGATGGGCTTCGGATCGGCGATCTTGGCGACGGTGCTGCGGCGGACGTGCAGGATGGCGTGCTTGGCGACGAAGGTCACCCACGGGGCTGGCGAAGCGGCGAGCGATTGCTTCCAGGTCTCCGGGGTGTCTTTGCCCAGCACATAGGTCGGCATCGCGACGGCGTTGGCGAAGCTCAGGCTGCTGGCGCCTTTGACCGGTTCTACGGGCACCTGGGCGGCTTTGCGTCCGGCACCCGCGCCCGCGTTGCGGACCTGGATGAAGAGCTGGCCACCGAAGGCGTTGGCGATCTTGTTCTCGCCGGGCTGCAGGTCGAACGTGCGGGTGATGACCGGGAAGCGGTTCCACTTCTCGAGCTTCAACAGGCTGTCGCGGTGGCAGCCGACGACGATGCGGACCGTGCGGCCGGCGGGGAGGGTGGGGGCGGTGACGGTGATGGTTTCGCCGGGCGCGGCGTAGAGGCCGGTTTCCTGCCACGCATCGGGGCTCGTGGCGAGGTTGGGCGCATTGCCGGCGGTCGTGTCCCAGCGGTGGACGAGGTTGGCGTCGTAGGCGACGGTCCGCGTCACGCGTTCCTTGGCGTCGACGGCGCCCGGGAAGTCCTTGGCGGCGGGGTGCGCGGTGACTTGGGCCACCGGCAAGGCCATGTAGGCTTGGATGGCCTTATGCAGTTCGGCGCGTTCGGCTTCGGCGGGCTGCACGAAAGGAGCCTTCGGCTTGGGGGCGATGTCTTCTGGCTTGGTCGCGGCGAATACGCTGACAGCAAGCAAGAGCGGGAGCAGGGCGTTGATCATGGGGTTGCCCCGATGACACCGACAAACCCCGCCGTTTCCAGCGAAAACCGCTAAATGACCGACACGGGGCTTAACGGAAGACCACCGTCTTGTGGCCGGCCAGCAGCACGCGGTCTTCGACCACGGCGCGGAGTCCGCGGGCGAGGACGACTTTCTCGATGTCCTTGCCCAGCTGCACCATGTCGTCGGGCGTGTCCGAGTGGTCGACGCGGATCACGTCCTGCTCGATGATCGGGCCTTCATCCAGTTCCGGCGTCACGAAATGGCACGTCGCCCCGATGAGCTTCACGCCGCGGCGATGGGCTTGGTGGTAGGGCTTGGCGCCGGCGAACGAGGGCAGGAACGAGTGGTGGATGTTGACGATCTTGCCGGCGAAGTTGCGGCACAGTTCCTCGTCGAGCACCTGCATGTAGCGCGCGAGCACGATGAGGTCGGCCTGGGCGTCGCGGAAGAGCTGTTCCATGCGGCGGTAGGCGGCGTGCTTGTTCTCGGGCGTCACCGGCACGTAGTGGAAGGGGATGCCGTGGGCCTCCACGACCTTGCGGTGCGCCTCGTGGTTGGAGATGACGCAGGGGACGATGAAGCGGAAGTCCTGCGAGACTTGGCGGGCGAGCAGGTCGTAGAGGCAGTGCTCCTGCTTGGAGCAGAGCAGGACGACGCGGCGCGGCTTGTCGGAGTCCGACAGCGTCCATTCCAAGCCGAACTGCTGGGCCAGGGGGCTGAAGTGGCGGCTGAAATCTTCGGGCGCGAAATCCAAGGACGACGCCTTGATCTCCATGCGCATGAAGAAGCGCGAGAGCTCGTGCTCGGTGTGCTGGCTGGCCTCGGTGATCCAGCCGCGGTGTTGGGCGACGAACGAAGAGACCGCCGCCACGATGCCGGAGGCGTCGGGGCAGGAGAAGCTCAGGGTCAGCGTGCGGTCCATGCCGGAGGATGGCCCCGGCGGTGCCCCTGCGTCAAGACCGCGTCCTTATTGGGCGTTCGTGGTCTGGTTGTCGCCTTGGGCCTCGTCCTTGCCCGCCATGGCTTCGTTCTTGGAGCCGAAGAGGGTGGACTTCGCCGGCTTGGCGCCGGGCTTGGTCGGCGGGAAGTTGGCGGGCATCCACGGCTTGAGCGGCGTGAGCATCGTCTTCATCGAATCGGTGTAGGGCCAGCCGAAGTTCGCGAAGTAGGGCCCGAGGTTGGCGCCGGCCTCCTTGGACCAGGTGCGGACGAAGATGTCCTTCTTCCGTTCGTCGGAATCGTGCTTCGACAGCGCGCCGAGCGCCTCCTTGATCTTCTTCTCTTCCTTGAAGATCTCGGCGAGGCGGGCTTCGGCGGCGGCCTTGTCGTCGTCCTTCTTCTCGCGGACCGCGGCCTTGATCTTGAGGTCGAGCTGGTGCTTTTCCTTGTCGAGCGCTTCCTGCTGCTTCTCGACTTCGCGGCCGGCGATGCCGAGGTTCTTCTTCACCATCCCGTCGGCCTTCTTGATGTCCTTGCGGCCGCCGAGTTCGGCGAAGGTCTGCTGCAGGCTGATCCAGCCGAACTGCTTCACCGGGTAGTAATATTGCGAGAGCAGGTGGAAGGCGGAATCGGCATGGGCCTTGGGGTCGAGGGCCATCTCCGCGGCCATCGCCGCCATGTCTTCACCGTGGCCATCGCCGAGCTTCTTGCCCGCGATCTTCTCCATGCAGTAGAGCGAGAAGAGGTTGTTGGTGACCTCGGTGTAGCCGGCGTAGGTCCAGAGGCTCGATTGGTGGTTGTGGCCGAGCTCGTGGAAGAAGCCCCAGTTGCCTTCCTTGCGCAGCTTGTAGACGTCGACCGAGTCCTTGGCGCTGTCGAGGTAGCACTTGATCGGATAGCCCGAGTGCATCCAGCCGATGGAGATCTCGGCGTCGGAGACGACGCGCTCGGCGGAGCGGCGGTCCTTCCAGGCGGCGAGCCAATCGCAGGCCTCGACGGTTTCCGTCCAGGTCTTCATGAGCTCGGTGGCGTCGGCGTAGGACAGCTCGCGGATGTGCTTGGAGGGCACCGAGACGACCATCTTGTCGCAGATCATCTCGGCCCACGGCGCCGGGGCGAGGCGGCTGTTCTCCCATTCGGCGCGGGTGGTCTTGCCGAGCGTGAAGTTCGGGGCTTCCACGGCGCCGACGATCTCGATGCGGACCTGGTCGCGGGATTTGCCGTTCTTGTCGTTGCCCGGCATCTCGATGTAGATCGGCCCGCCGAAGGGGTTGGCGAGCTCGACCACGCGCTTATTCAGGGCGATGGTGTTGGTGATGACCGGGAAGCGGTGCCAATCCTCGCGCTTGATGGCGAAATCGCTGGTGATGTCGTCGTTGTGGCAGCCGATGCGCGCGACGAGTCCCAGGTCGATGTCGCCCGCGGGGATGCGGAAGGTGATGCGTTCGCCGGGGGCGGCGTAGGTGCCGGTGGAATGCCAGCGGGAGCGGTTCACCGGGATGCTAACCGCCGTGATGACGCGGTCGGCGGGCTCGAGGACCTTGCCTGGGAAGGCATCCGCGTCGGGGTGAGGGATGCAGTGGTCAGGGTCGATCTTAGCCCAGAATTCCTGGACGGTCTTGCGGAGGGCGGCGCGTTTGGCGCCATCGCCGCTCGCCACGTGGAAGGGGGCGCTGGGCGTGGCGCGGAGTTCATGGCCGGCCTTGATCTCTTTCTTCAGCGGGGCCTTGGGGTCGCCGAGGTGGGCCGGCACGATGCGATTGGAGACGGTCTTGTAGAAGCGGTTGAACTTCGGCAGTTCTTCCGTGACGACGACGGGCGGCTTGATGGGTTCCGGCGGCTTCGGCGGCTCGACGACGGGCGGCGGCGTCACGACGACGGGCGGCGGTTCGACTTTCGGGGTTTCAACGACGACGGGGGGCTTCTCGACGACGACCGGTGCTTTTTCGACGACCGGGGCAGGGCGCTGGTTCATCTCCGACAAACGCTGTTGGAAGAGGTAAGCGGCCACCAGACCGAGGAACGCGAACAGCACCCAGAAAAGCGGGCTGGAGAGGAAGCTGCCTTCTTCGGGTTGCTCCGCGGCGGGGCGAGGCGCCGTAGGACGAGGAGGTTGGCGTTTGGGGGGCGGAACGGCCATGCTTCCGCTACTTTTTGCCCTTTTCGAGTGGGGTCAACCCATGGGTTGGGGATTAAGGTCTCTTCCTGTGGGATTGACCAAGGGGGCTGGCCTCCTACTTTGACCCCTTTCACCTCTCTACAGATGGCTAAGACCTTGTTCCAAAAAGTCTGGGAAGCGCACACGGTGCGTCAGCTGCCTAACGGGCAGACCCAACTCTTCATCGGTACCCACCTCATCCACGAGGTGACCAGTCCGCAGGCCTTCGGGATGCTCCGGGACCTGGGCCTCAAGGTGAAGTACCCCCAGCGCACGTTCGCGACGGTCGACCACATCGTCCCGACGAACGAGCTGAAGGAGCCCTATTCCGACCCGATCGCGCAGGAAATGATCGAGGCCCTCCGTAAGAACACGAAGGACTTCGGCATCCGCTTCTTCGACACCAACACGGGCACCCAAGGCATCGTCCACATGGTCGGTCCGGAGCAGGGCATCACCCAGCCGGGTACGACCATCGCTTGCGGCGACTCCCACACGGCGACCCACGGGGCCTTCGGCGCCATCGCCTTCGGCATCGGCACCACGCAGGTCCGCGACGTGCTCGCCACCCAGACGTTGGCCCTGAGCCCCCTCAAGGTCCGTCGCATCGAGGTCAACGGCCAGCTCGCCCCGGGCGTCTACGCCAAGGACGTCATCCTCCACATCATCCGCGTGCTCGGCGTGAACGGCGGCATCGGTTACGCTTACGAATACGCCGGCTCGACCTTCGACAACTTCTCCCTCGAGGAGCGCATGACGGTCTGCAACATGTCCATCGAAGGCGGCGCCCGCTGCGGTTACGTCAATCCGGACCAGAAGACCTTCGACTACATCAAGGGCAAGCCCTACGCCCCCAAGGCCGCCGATTGGGATGCCGCCGTGGCCCGCTGGAAGTCCTTCGCTTCGGACGCTGGTTGCCAGTACGACGACGTCGTCAAGTTCAACGCCGCGGAGATTCGTCCGACGGTCACCTGGGGCATCACCCCGGGTCAGGCCGTGTTCATCGATGAAAAGATGCCCGCCCTCGAAACCCTCAACGCCGCCGATCGCGCGACCGCCGAAGACGCCTATAAGCACATGAAGCTGGCGCCTAACACGGCGATCAAGGGCACCAAGGTCGACGTCTGCTTCCTTGGTTCCTGCACCAACGGCCGCATCTCCGACCTCCGCGAGGTCGCCAAGTACCTCAAGGGCCGCAAGGTCAGCCCGACGGTCAAGGCGATCGTCGTCCCGGGCTCCCAGCTCACCGCCATCCA
>JBEGRN010000028.1:0-13443 GCA_041180425.1 Verrucomicrobiota bacterium | reverse complement strand
GCTTCCTTGCCCGCGGACACGCTGGCCACTTTGGCCTCCAATCAGAAACTGAGCGGCTCCGCCCGCGCGAAGGCCCTGGAGATGCTGCTCGCCCGTAAGCCGGCGAACGCCGTCGAACTGGCCGATGCTTACGCCAAGGACGCTAAGGACGAGGTCGCTATGGTCGCCATCGGCGAGCTCGCGCACCGCAACCCCGCCCAAGGCCTCGTCGAACTCTCCAAGGCCGCGAAGACGGGCTCACCGGCCCGCCGCCAAGGCGCTTGGAAGGCCCTCGGCAAGCTCCAGGCTCCGGGCGTCGAAGCCCTCTTTGTCGAACAGCTTGCCGCCCTCGGCGCCGCTAAGGGCGTGTCGCCTGCCGCCATCGAACTGATGGAAGCCGCCGCTGCCCGTCCTGAAGCGACCGTCAAGGATGCCCTCGCGAAACTGAAGGTCGCCTTGGCCGATCCGGCCAACGCCTTGGCCAAGTGGATGCCCGCCCTCGAAGGTGGCGATGCTGCCAATGGCTTCGCGCTCTTCCAGGCCTTGCCTGCGGGCCAGTGCCTCCGTTGCCACCGCGCCTCGGCTGATTCCCATGCTGCTGGCGGTGAAGCCGGCCCGAACCTCGCCGGCGTGGCCAAGCGCGGCGACCGCCGCTATCTCCTTGAATCGGTCGTGCAGTCCTCGGCCGTCGTTGTATCCGGTTACGGCACCGTGAACCTCGACCTCGCCAATGGCGGCGCGCTCACTGGCACGCTGTTGCAGGAGAAGCCCGACTTCGTCGACGTCGACGTCGCCGGCAACCGCTGGCGCATCGCCCGCAAGGATGTGAAGGCCATGACCGCCCCGGTCTCCGGCATGCCCGCCTTGGACGGCGTCCTGACGCTCAACGAAGTCCGCGACCTCGTCGCTTGGCTGTCGACGCTCGAGAAGGGCGTGGCCGCGGTGAAGGCCCCTGAGCCCAAGCCCCTCGATATCTCGACGATCAAGCCGGTCGTCCACGCTGCGGGCGTCGATGCGGCCGTGATGGCCATGGGCAAGCAACAGTTCGCGATGTGCTCGGCCTGCCACGGCCCGAACGCCGAAGGCGGCCCGATCGCTCCGCCGCTCGCCCAGTCGAACTGGGTCAACGGCCCGGTCGAGAATCTCATCCGCATCCAGCTCCGCGGCCTGCAGGGTCCGATCACCGTCTCCGGCAAGGAATACAAGCTCCCGGGCCCGATGCCCGCGCAGGCTTTCCAGACCGACGAGCAGATCGCCGCGGTCCTGACCTATGTCCGAAACAGCTTCGGCAACGCCGCCTCGCCGGTGAAGCCTGAGCAGGTCAAGGCCCTGCGCGGTGAAGTCGGCAAGCCGCCGTTGACGGAGGCCGACGGAAAGCATAAGGCCGGACGGAGGAAACTCCGCCCGGCCTTTCTGTTGCTGCTCGGGGAGCTTACTTCTTGATCTTAGCCTCGAGTAGGTAATCGCCGTGGTCGTCCTGCACGGTCACGCCGCGGAGGCCTTCGGCCGAGATGATGATCGCCGCCTGCGGACGGGTCGTGAAGGTCTGCTTCTCGCCACGGACCACTTGGACTTCCGCGCGGAGGGTGCCGTTCTTGAGCCGTACGTTGCGGAACTCAATCGTCGTAGCCACGTCGGTTTCCGGCAGGGTATGGAGGACGACGTATTCTTGGGGGAACTTCGGCGTCACCGCGTTCTGTCCGTTGAGCGGCGCCGGGTGGAACGTCGCCTTAAAGTCCGCCTCCGTGCTGATGAGCTTCGTCACCGGCTTATCGGCCTTCAACGTCACGAAGAAACGCTCCAAGTTGCGGTGCGTGAAGGCCGAGAGCGTTGCCGTTTCGGTGGCCTGGAGCGAGATGAGTCCGGCTTGTCCGTTCGGCAAGATGCCGACCTCGGCGAGGAGCCTGCCCTTGTTGCGGAGCTTTTCCCAGACCGGCCCCGTGCCTTCGGCGACGTAGTAAGACTCGATACCGGCGCGGATATCGGTGTCCCAGCTCCAACGGCCTTGGCCGACGCGGGCCAGCAGGAACGGCCCCGTGGCGGGGCGCTGCAACGTCGGATCCCCGTAATCAGCGATGCCGTCGACGTCCTTGCGGAGGGGAATATAGACGAGCGTGTCCGCGGGGAGCACGTAGTTCAGGGCGTAGTGGTCGGTGTCGGTTTCCGGGTGTAGGGACTTCCATTCCGCCAGGAGGCGCTTCTTCTGACTATCGGCCAGGTTTTGGAAGCCGTAGCGCAAGACGACGTAATCGCCCTTGGTGAGGTCGCGTGGGTCCACCGGTTCGCAACGCAGCAGGAAGCGTTCGCCCGTGGAGAGCGGTCGGCTATGGTCATAGACCATCCAGGCGAGGACGCCGACCTGCAAGGCAATGGCTCCGATGAGCAACGCGCGTCGGTAGGGCTCCAGTTTGTCCAACTGGCCTTCCAGCCAGGCTGGGCGAAAGTCCGGCATCGCTTCGACGATTTCTGCTTCGCGCGTTTGCCGCCAGATCATCGCGAGTCCGAAGAGCACGAGCCCGATGCAGAGGAAGACGCCCGCCATGCCGAGGTAGCCGAGGTCCTTTTCGATGTCGATGTAGCGCCAGGTCAGCCAAGCCAAGAAGACCAAGGCGCCATACGCATAGGGCCGGAGACGTTTCTCAGCAAGGCCTTGGCGGATCAGCGTCACCGCCAGCAGCAGTGTCGTCACGTTGGCCATCGCCACCATGAGCACCCAGAGGCCATCGCGGTTCCTGAAATGCCCCGGCAGCAGGCTGCCTAGCAGGCCGATAGTGAGCGCAAGCACCGCGACTAGGCCCAGCCAGGCCGCGTGGCTGTCTTGGCGTTGGCGGGCACGGACGATGGCCCAGACGGCCAACCCTATGGTCACACCGGAGAGGACCCAGTCTTGGCGGAGGAAGTGTTCAGCGAAGTCCCGGTACCCTGAGGAGCTGTGGAGGCTCCCGATGGCGAGCGTGATGAACGCCACCCCGAGGGTGCCGACAAAACGAAAGCCGCGGGCGCGGGCATCGCCGGTGCTGTGCAAGGCCGCCAGCACCAGCGGCAGCACGAAGAGGTGTTCAGGCGTGTATCCACCAAACATGAACCAGAGGAAGAAGGACGACCAAGCCAAGGCCCCCGCCAGCGCCGGGCGGGCGCGGCGGTAGGCGGCGAAGGCCGTCGGTGCGAGCAACAGCAGGAAGGCTAGCCGTTGGCCATGGTACAGGGCTGTGGTTCTCCAGGCAAAATGGCCGGTCTCCATGTTCAACCACGTGCCGGCCAGCACGATGACGAGCAGGTGGAGGATCGTCGCGTCGAGCAGGAGCGCGAACGGGATCGTGAAGAGGCACCAAGCCAGCACGGCGTCGGGGCTATGCGCGTCGAGGTGGTAGATCTGGCCGATGAGCGCGATGCCGCCGCCGTACATCAAACACCCCAGCAGGTGGCCGATGACGGCGCTTCGCTCTTGGCCTTTGAGGAAGAAGTACAGCCCGGCGCCTTGGATGACGGCGAGGGCCGTGAAGACGACGGTGAGCTGGCCCTCGCGCGAGAGGTCGGACCAATTATGGCTGATGACCAGGAAGATGGACGCGCCGAAGAGCAGCACCGCCAGCGTGCGTAACGCGTAGGCGAGGGCACCGGAGTCGGCGGCTTCCTCGGGGTAACGGGCGAGGATGCGTTCGCGCTGCTCGGCGCCGATGAGGCCGTCGGCGTTCCACGCGGCGGACTCTTTGGCTAACCATTCACGGAAACCTTTGGGGAGGGGCATGGGTGGAGGTTAGAGGGGATGGGGGATGGGGGGAAGGGGATTTCGGGGGATGGGGGTTAGGGGATCGGGGTTAGCGGATGGGGATTGGGTGATTCCAGAAGGGACGGCAGGGGTCGGCGTTCGATTCAGCAGGCGTTCGGGTGCGAGGTTTTCATTCCTCTGCCAACCGCTAACCGCCATCGCCTAACCGCTACTTCGCTGCCGTCGTGGCCACGTCGGACAACAAAAAGCCCCGGCGGGTGCCGGGGCTTCGTTCGGGAGGGCAGGCGCCTTAGGCGACCGTGACTTCCTTGGCGAGGTAGACGTCCTGAATGGTGTGCAGGAGCTTCGCGCCTTCTTCGATCGGACGCTGGAAAGCCTTGCGGCCCGAGATGAGGCCCTGGCCACCGGCGCGCTTGTTGATGACGGCCGTCTTGACCGCTTCGGCGAAGTCGTTGTTGCCGGAAGGACCGCCGGAGTTGATGAGACCGATGCGGCCCATGTAGCAGTTGGCGACCTGGTAGCGGGTGAGGTCGATCGGGTGATCGGAAGCGAGGTCGGTGTACATGCGCTTGTCGATCTTGCCGTAGGACGACTCGGTCTGCTGGATGGCGAGGTAGCCGCCGTTGTTTTCCGGGAGCTTCTGCTTGATGATGTCGGCGCAGATGGTGACGCCGAGGTGGTTGGCCTGGCCGGTGAGGTCAGCGGACACGTGGTAGTCCTTGTCCTTCTTGAAGGCGTTGTTGCGGGTGTAGCACCAGAGGACGGTGGCCATGCCGAGTTCGTGGGCCATCTGGAAGGCCTGCGAGACTTCGATGATCTGGCGGTTGGTCTCAGGGGAGCCGAAGTAGATCGTCGCACCGACGGCGGCGCAGCCCATGTCGGCGGCCTGCTTGAGCGTGCCGTACATCACCTGGTCACCGACGTTGGGGTAGGTGAGCAGCTGGTTGTGGTTGATCTTCACCATGAACGGGATCTTGTGCGCGTAGCGGCGGGAGACGCTGCTGAGGACGCCGTAGGTGGAGCAGACTGCGTTGCAGCCGCCTTCGATGGCGAGCTTCACGATGTTTTCACCGTCGAAGTAGATCGGGTTCTTGGCGAACGAGGCGCCAGCGGAGTGTTCGATGCCTTGGTCGACCGGGAGGATGGAGACGTAGCCGGTGTTGGCGAGGCGGCCGGAGCCGTAGAGGCGCTGCAGGTTGGCGAGCACGCGGTTGTTGCGGTCGGACGGCGCGAAGGCGTGGTCGACCCAATCGGCGCGGGGCAGGTGGATCTGCTCCTTCTTGATCTTCGGGTTGTTGAATCCGAGGAGGGATTCCGCATCGTTACCGAGGAGTTTCTGGATTTCGCTGTAGTTGCTCATGGTGCTAGGAAAGGGAGGGTCCGCCGTTACGAACGAACCCCCTCAAAAGGGCGAGTCCGGGGGCGGGCATCAAGCCAGAATTCATAATCCGCCATAAAAGGCCAACGGTCGGCCCGGGGGTGCCTGAAAAAGGGCGTTCTCGGACTAAATTTGCCAGTCGTCGCCAGAAGCCGAGGCGGGCGCCGGGAGGCCTGGGTGCGGGGCCGTCACTATGCGTAGGACCGCCTCGCCGCCGCCGGCCAGTTCACGGGCGCGCCGGACAGCTTTCGCTAGTGCCGCGGTCGGGTTGGTCTCTTCCCAAGGAATCACGTTGGCGGCCCCGACGGCGTCGACGAGGCCCGCGTTCAGGAAGATCCGCATCGTGTCGGGCTTCGCTTCGCAAAGGATGAGGTGGCGCCCATCGGCCTTAAGGGCGTCGGCGAGGTCGCGCAGGAGCAGGACGCCGTTGGCGTCGAGGTGGTGGGCCTCGCGGAACTTCAGCACCAGTACCTTGAGGTTCGGGTCGGCCGAGGCACGGCGGAGGTGCTCGTGGAAGGCTTGGGTCGCGCCGAAGTGCAGGCTGCCTTCGACGTGCAGGATGGAGATGCCCGTCGAAGCCTGGCCCTTCGGGCGTTCGCGCAGTTCGCCTGTCTCGGAGAAGTCGTATTCCACGACCTCCGGTTCGGACGTCTTACGCAGGTAGAAGGCCACCGCCACCGCTGTGCCGAAGAAGATGGCGACGTCGAGCGGCGCGAGCAGCGCCGTGATGAACGTCGCGAGGAAGACCGTGCGGTCTTGCGCACCGGACTTCAGGATGAGCTTGATCGCCGACAAATTCGCCAACTCGATTTCGGCGAGGATGACCAAGATGCCGAGCGTCGCGAGGGGGACGAGCGCGACCCAGTGGCTGACGAGGAAGGCCGCCGCGAGGATGAAGAGCCCTGCAAAGAGGGAGGCGAAGGCCGTGCGGGCGCCGCTGGCGACGTTCAAGGCGGAGCGGCTGATGGAGCCCGAAGCCGCCATGCCGCCAGTGAAGGCGCAGGCGAGGTTGGCCATCCCGAGTCCGAAGACCTCTTGGTGCAGGTCGGAAGGCCGCCCTGTCTTGAGGGCCGAGGCGCGGGCATTGGCCGTGCCTTCAATGACCACGAGTACGGCGAGGGCCAAGGCCGGAGAGAACAACGTCGACAACGTGCGGGCCGAGAAGTCGGGCAGGTGGAGGCTCGCGCCGGAGCGGGCCGCTTCGCCGACGAACTTCACCACTTGGCCATGTGAGCCTTGGTTCATCGCCACGGACTGGGCGAGGATGGCGCCGAGCGTCGCGACGGTGATGGCGCCGAGGATGGCCTTGCCGACGCCGTAGGGCTTGCGCATCAGCGCGTAGGTGATGCCGGTGACGATGGCCAAACCGAGGTCCGGGTTGATCAGGCCTTTGCCGAACTTGATCGCCGACCAGAGCACTTCCGGGAGGCTTTCCGCCCCGTGTTCGCCGGGCAGGCCGATGGTCAGCGGCAATTGCAGCGCGATGACGCGGAGGGCGGCCGCCGCGATGTACGCGGAGATGACCGTGCGCGGGACGAAGTCGGCGAAGCCGCTGAGGCGGAGCCACGAAGCCAGCAGCAGGAAGACCCCCGCCATGAGCACCAGCGTCGGCAAGGCCGAGGCGCGTTGGTCGGGCGAAATCGCCCCGAGCGTCGCGAAGGCGCCCAGCAGCAAGGCGGCGGACGCGTTGGTCGGGCCGGCGGACAGGTTGGCGGAGCCCGTGAACAGCGGGGCGATCAGGGCGGCGACCCCGCAACCGATGAGCCCGCACCACACCGGGAGGCCGGCCTTCATCGCGAAGGCCATGGACATCGGGAAGGCCAGGAGCGCGACGTTCAGCCCGGCCAGGAGGTCCGCCTTAAAGGTCGGGCCATCCAGTTGCGGTACCACGGAGCGGATGGGCAGGAAGCGGGGGCGAGGCAGGGCGGCGAGCGAGCGCCAGCCTTGGACGAGCACCGTAAGGAAGTTTTGGAAGCCCCGAAGCACGGCCCTGTTGTTGCCAACCTCGCCTCGGCTTCAACCGATTTCGGCGGCGTTCACTCGAACGCCTCGGGGTCCAGCTGCTGTATTAGCGATTGTTGCAGGAGCCCAAAGCAGGAGTAGCAGGCGAGGGCATGGCGTTTCTCGGTCGGCAGGGACTCGTCGTCGAGCAGCTCGGCGCCTTCCAAGGCGGCGTCCGGGATGTCGGCGAAGACCAGTTCGCGGAGGGCGATGCGGACGGCCGACAGGGCGCGGAGGAAGGCGAAGGCCTGGCCGTCGTTCTTGAGGAGGATGACGGCGGGTTCCCCCTTGGCGTTGGCGAAGGCCGTGGCGAGCAGGCGGGCCTCCTCGGCGGCTTGGGAACTCAAGGTGTCCGTCCAGTAGGACGCGACTTCGGCGTCGCCGTCGGGAATCTTGGCTCGGTTCACCGAGACGCGGGCCGCGGCCGGCGCGATCAGGCGGAGCAGGTCGGTCAGCACGTTGCGCGCTTCCGCCGTCATCGTGAGGCGGAGCTCAGCCATCTTTTTCGAGCAAGGCGTTGAGGTGCCACTGTTGCAGCTCCAGCGCGAGCATCTCCGCGCGTTCGCGTTCGCCGGTCCAGACCGTCGCGCGGCCCTCCTCATGGACCTGCAGCATGTACTTGCGGGCCAATGGGCGGGGGATGCGCAGCACGTTCATGAAGACCATGACGACGTAGCCCGTGAGGTTGATCGGATCGTTGAGCACGACCACGTTCCACTTGGATGCCAGCGCGGGGACCTTCTCAGTCTTGATCTCCGGCTTGATCTTGGGTTTGCCCATGGGGAGTCAGCTCGGGGTCAGAACTAAGGGACAGGAGCAGGCTCCGCAAGCCACCGATGAGCCTTTGGCAAGTTTCCGCGGCCGGCGGGAGGCCAGGGGTGCGTTCCAGTTGGGCCGCGACCCGCGATAGCTCGATGCAGCCCATCAGGGCCAGCATGCCTTTCACGCCATGGGCTTGGCGCATGACCGTTTCCGGGTCCCCTTGGGTCAGCGCCGTCTCCAGGTCGGCGACCATTTGGGGGCCATGGCGCAGGAAGGAGCGGGCCGCGCAACGGAGGTCTTCGGCCTCTTCTTCGTCCAGTTGGCCGAGGGCGCTTTGGAACTCGTTGGTCGTGCCTGGGCTGGTCGACTCGCCGATGAGCTGGTCGATCTTGGCGAGCAGGTCGGCGCCGCGCATCGGCTTGGCCAGGTAGCCGTCGAACCCTGCCTGTTCGCAGCGGACCCGGTCGCTTTCCTGGGTCATCGCGGTGAGCGCCAGGAGGATGGTGCGGCGGCGACCGGTCTGGAATTCCGCGGAGCGGATCCCTTCCGCGACCCCGATGCCGTCGACCAAGGGCATCTGGATGTCGAGCACGGCTAGGTCGAATTCCTTGATGCCCCAGAGCTCGAGGGCGGCGGCGCCGTCGACGGTCGCGTTGACCTCGTGGCCGGCGCGTTTGAGGCGGGAGACCGTGACCTCGCGGTTCACTTCGTTGTCCTCGGCGACCAAGATGCGCAAGTGGCGGCGCGGGGCCAGTGCCTGGGGAGAGGCGGGCTGGGCTTCCTCGCCCGGTTGGCTGTGCCCCAATTCCGACCATAGCGACGTCAACGTGAGCGGCTTGTGCAGTTGCTTGAAGCCGCGCAGCTCGAGCTCGGGGGAGGTGAGCAGCACCACGCATTCGCGGGGGATGGCCGGCAACTTCGGATTCACGTCATCCGGCAGGTCAAGCAAGGCCCGCGTAAAGGGTGTGCCGGCCTCCGCCGCGGCTTGCCAAGCGAGTTCGGCCGCTTCGTGGGTGGCCACGTCGCTGCCTTGGCCTTCGCGGAAGCGGATGCACTGCAGGAGCCATTGGCGCATGGCGGCGCTGCCGCCGGCGACGAGGACGCGTTCGTCGCGCAAGGACGGCAAGGGGCGGGCCCGTTCCGACGGGTCGGGGTCCAGCATGATGGCCGCGGTGAAGCGGCTCCCTTGGTGGGGTTCGCTCTGGACCTTCACGTAGCCGTCCATCGCTTGCGTGAGGTGGCGGACGATGGTCAAGCCAAGGCCGGTGCCGCCGAAACGCCGGGTGGTGGAGGCGTCGGCTTGGGTGAACGGGTCGAAGATGTTTTCGAGGCGGTTGCCCGGGATGCCGATGCCGGTGTCCTCGACGATGAGGCGGCAGCGGAGCCGTTCGGCGCGCGGTTCGAACTCCAGGTGGCAGTGCACGTGGCCGTGCTCGGTGAACTTGACCGCGTTGCCGATCAGGTTGGACAGGATGCGCCGGAATTTCACCGGGTCGCCGAGCACGCTGTGCGGGGCGTCGGGGGCCGTCAGCGCCGCGAATTCGATGCCCTTGCGCCGCGCCTGCTGGTGGAACTGGGCCATCGTCTCTTCCAGCGCGCGGATCGGGTTGAACGGGATCTGCTCGATCGTGATGTGGCCGCGGTCCAGCCGGGCGAAGTCGAGCACGTCCTTGACCATCTCCTCGAGGTCCACGGCGCAGCGTTGGATCTTCTGGAGCGTCTCCTCGGTGGCGTGGGCCGGCGACTCCAGGGCCGTCTCGCAGAGCCCTTGGATGGCGTTGATCGGGTTGCGGATCTCGTGGGTGATGTTGGCGACGAACTGCGATTTGGCCGCGCCAAGCTCCTCGGCTTTCTCAAGCGCGCTGCGGAGGCGGTTCTGCTCCTTGGTCGAGTCCGTGATGTTGCTCGCGAACGTCAGGAGCCCGGCCGGCAGCCCATTGCCGCCCTTGATGCGCTCATGCACCACGCTGATGTGGCGGGTCGAGCCCTGCAGGTTCGTGAAGTCCATCCCTTGGTGGCGGACGCTATGCCCTTGTTGGATGACCTCGGCGTCGAGGGCCTTGAAGTGTCCCGCCGTCTCGGGCGCCAGGATGTCCTCCAGCGTCAGGTCGACGGCGGAGCCGCGGTGCGGCAGCCCGATGAATTCGTCGAGGCTGCGGCTCGTGTGGAGGATGCGTCCGCCGAGGTCGCGCAGGATGATGAAGTCGGGCGAGTTGTCGATGAGCGTACGGGCCAGGCTCATCTCCGAGCGTGGCGTCAGCAGGGCGGAGCCGTTGACTTGGGCGTCGTCGGAGAAGATCAGCCAGACCTGGTCGGCGTGCTTGGGGTCGGGCTGGAGGATGACGCGGACGGACTTGATCTCACGGATGCGCTGCGGGTCGCGGGTTTCGAGGATGCCGCTCCAAGCGGACCAGCGGGCGGCGGAGAAGAGCAGGGCGGAGGCGGCGCGGCCGTCGTCGAGCTCCAGGAACAGGTGGTCGACGTGCGTGCCGGCTTTGACGCGGCGGCCGAGCGCGCGGGTGACCAGTTCGTTGGCGTAGAGCACCAAGCCTTGGCGGTTGCAGACCAGGAAGGGCCAGGGGAGGAGGTCGGGCAGCGTCGAAAGGTCCGCCATGCGTGGTTTAGTAAGATGTCCGGCGCTTTCTTGGATACAACAATCGTTATGAGGAAGAACACCCAGCCGTCGGGCGGTGCCGACTCGCTTTCGGGTGGAGTTCTGGGGCGCACCTTCTATGCAAGGGGCATGCCCTTCGAACACCATCGCCAGCCGTTGGCTAGCCGCCGGCATTTTGCCCGCCGTTTGCTGAAGTTCGCCGGCTACTCTTTGGCTTTCTTGGCCGTCTCCTTGCTCTTAGGCGTGGCGGGGTACCATTGGTTGTGCGGCTTGGGGTGGGTGGATGCCTTGCTTAACGCCAGCATGATCCTCACCGGCATGGGCCCTGTGGCGCCCTTGCCGAGCGATGCCGCGAAGATCTTCGCCTCGGCCTATGCGGTGTTTAGCGGCGTGGCGTTCTTGACGACCTTCTCGATCCTGATCGCGCCGATCCTGCACCGCGTCCTGCACCGCCTGCACTTGAACGACGACGCTGGCTAAGGCGGCGGGCGTCTTGGCGACGGAGGATTCCCTTCAAGGACGTTTCTAGTTCCCAGGCCCAATTGGGGTCGACTTGATAGCCGATGAACCCGAGGCCGCGGGACGCTTGCACGTGGATCCGGACGCGCACGTCGTCGCCGACGGGTCGAAAATAGAGCGCCGCGATGATGTTACGGTCGTTGGTGGTGGCGCCATGTTCGCCGATCACAACGGCGCCTTGGACGTCTGACTTGACGAGGGCGAACTGGGAGGCCGCCAGCGCCTGCTGGGCGGCGAGGAGGGCCTCATTCAGTTGGGTGTTACGCAGCCACAACGTCCGTTCAGTCCTCGCCCACCCGGTGTGGCCTTGCTCGCCGTCGAAGTCCACCTCGGTGGCGCTGGTAGGGAATTCGGAAACGCTGGCGCAACCTGCGAGGGCCAAGGTGAGCACGAAGGCCAGTTGGCGGTAAAGTGGGCGCATGGGCGTCGCAGTATTATGGGAGAGCGCCCGAAAGGGGGAAGGCCGTTTCTGTGCTTCGTTGGAAGGGCAGTGTGGCCCTTAGGCGGAGTTGCCTGCCGTTAGGCTGGCGGGGCCGATAGCACGTGTGCACGCCTCTTCGCACCCGCCTCAGAAAGAGGACGAGCGGAGAAAAGGGTGCTCAGGAAGGGACTTGAACCCTTACGCTTTATGGGCACTAGAACCTGAATCTAGCGTGTCTGCCATTCCACCACCTGAGCGACTAACAAGACGGTCGAGCAAAGGGGTTGGCCTGCGGGTGTCAAGGTCAGGGCTTGCGCAGGGACTTGAGCATGTAGGCGCAATCGAGGTCTTGGCCGAACTTATGGCCCACGCCCTTGAGGAGGCCGGCGTGCGTAAAACCGCAGGATTCGTGCAGCTTTAGGCTGGCGGCCTGCTCGCCCGAGATGCGGGCGATCACGGATTTGTGCCCCAGGGCTTCGGCCCGAGCGAGGAGTTCGCGCAAGAGGCGCTTGCCGAGGCCTTGGCCATGGAAGGCGTGGTGGATGAAGATCGAATCCTCGACCGTCGCGGACCAGCCCTGGCGGCTGTTATAGGTCGAGAGGGAGCCCCAACCGACGACCTTGCCCTCGACCTCCACCACGAGCACGGGATGGGCCCGCGAACGCCCTTTCAGCCAATGAATACGGCCTTCTTCGGTCTCTTCGGTCAGGTGCCAGGTGCAGGTGCTGGTCCGGACATAGTGATTATAGACCCCATTGATGGCCTTGGCGTCGGCTTCGTCGGCTAGGCGGATGCGTGCTTCCATGGCCGTCAATCCTGTCGATTTTAAGCTAATGCGTCCAGCCAAGGAAATCCCGTTGACAGCCGAGTGCGGGAGGGCTTTGTTGGCCGACCTGCCGTATTCCTCGGCCCAAGACCATGAAAGTCTCCTCCTCCCTCAAGTCGCTCAAGAAGCGCCACCCTAATTGCCAGGTCGTCCGTCGCAAAGGTCGCATTTATGTGATCAACAAGACGCACCCGCGCTACAAGGCCCGCCAAGGCTAACCCCTAGCAAACCCCTGATTTATATGAAGAAGGAAGGTCATCCTGAATACAACCCTGTGGTCTTCGTGGACGTCTCCACGAACCGCGAGTTCACCACCCGTTCGACCCTCAAGTCGAAGGAAACCAAGGTCATCGACGGCGTGGAGCACTTCGTGATCCGCCGTGAAGTGACCATGGATTCCCACCCGGCCTACACCGGCGAGAAGCGCTTCGTCGACTCCGCTGGCCGCGTCGAGAAGTTCAACTCGAAGTTCCGCCGCAAGTAAGTCGCCCCTGGCGACCTCCCGAAACCCGCCCGGTTCGCCTGGCGGGTTTTTTGTTGTGGCAGGTCCAAGGAGGTGGGCTGGGACGGGGTAGGGAGGGCTTACTTTGGGGGTCTCCGTGGGGTAGCTACGGCGGCGCAGTGAGGGCGTGGGTCAAGCCTGGGGTATCCGTTCGTCGGGGTGCCTTTTGCCCCCTCCTAAATGGGGCCGCCTGCGTGTTAGAACCCCCTGTGGATAGCGTCGTAAGTGTGGGTATAGCCTGCGATGGCCTGCTTCCGGGGGTTTCGTAAATGCATCACCATCATAGCCCCCCAGCTTTATTCACAGGGGGTGTGAACGGCCTGTGTATAATCATACGAGTTTTTGCCCCTTGTGGGGAAATCGACAAAATATGCTTGATTTTGTTTCGGCCCTGTAGCAATACTGGCACCGCTATGAAGCATATCCTACCTATCCTCACCATCACGACCCTCGCTGCTGCTGCCTCGGCTCAAACCGCTGCTGCCGCTCCTGCTGGTCTCTCCTACAATCGTGCCACTGTCTCCCGCCAGGGCCAGAACAACGACGTCGCTGTCCAGCACTTCCTGGGCAACACCAACGTCCTTGCCTCCCTGTCCACGGTTGGTAACGGCAACGGCCACGCCTCCCTTGGTCTCGGCTACGTTTTCAAGAACGTCGCTCTCAGCACCGACGCCACCGTTGGTTTCACCACCGCCACCGCCTCCACCAACT
>JBEGRN010000027.1:0-12201 GCA_041180425.1 Verrucomicrobiota bacterium | reverse complement strand
GTCCGGCTCGTAGGCCGTGCGGCAGCCCTTGCAGATGCGGCGCAGGAGGCGCTGGGCGAGCACGCCCTCGAGGGAGGCGGAGATGAGGAACGGCTCCAGGCCCATATCGATGAGACGGGTCACGGCGCCCGGGGCGTCGTTGGTGTGGAGCGTGGAAAGCACGACGTGGCCGGTCAGCGAGGCCTGCACGGCGATCTGGGCGGTCTCCAAGTCGCGGATTTCGCCGACCATGATGGTATCGGGGTCCTGACGGAGGAAGGAGCGGAGCGCCGCGGCGAAGGTGAGGCCGACCTGGTGGTTGATCGGCACCTGCATGATGCCTTCGACTTCGTATTCGACCGGGTCTTCGGCGGTGAGGATCTTGACGTCCTCGGTGTTCACCTCGCGCAAGGCGGAGTACAGGGTGGTCGTCTTACCGGAACCGGTCGGGCCGGTGACGATGAAGATGCCGTTCGGGCGGTTCACCATCGCGCGGATGCCTTCCTTGATGTCTTCCTGCATCGACAGCGCGTCGAGGCTCAGGTTGACGACGGTCTTGTCCAAGATACGGAGCACGACCGACTCGCCGAACTGGGTCGGGAGCGTGGACACGCGCAAGTCGATCGCGCGGCCGCCGATGGTGGTCTTGATGCGACCGTCCTGCGGGATGCGGCGTTCGGCGATGTTGAGCGCGGAGAGGACCTTGACGCGGGCGATGACGGCCGAAGCGAGGTTCTTGGGCGGAGGCGCCATCTCGTACAGCGAGCCGTCGATGCGGTAGCGGATACGGAACTGGTCTTCGAAGGGCTCGAAGTGGATGTCGGAGGCCTTGGCCTTGACGGCTTCCTGCAGCACGAGGTCGACGAAGCGGATGATCGGGGCCTGGCTCGCGGCGGCGACGACGTCCTCGTCGTTCGTGGCGGCGGCGGCGCCTTCCTCGAACTCGCCGAGGAGGTCCTCCATCGAGGTCGCGGAGGCTTCGCCATAGACGCGGACGACGGCCGATTCGACGGCGTCGGGGTCGGCCACGGCGAGCTCGATGTCGCGCTTCAGGATGAAGGTCAGCTCGTTGATGGCGGCCGAGTTGAAGGCGTCCTTGGCGACGAGGGTCAGTTTGCCGGCTTCGTCGGCGACCGGGACGACCATGTACTTATGAGCCTGCGCGGGCTTGAGCGCGCGGGTGAGCTCGTCGCCGAGGTCGGCGGGGATGGCGGAGTAATACTGCACCTGCAGATGGTCCGCGACGGCCTGCAGCAGCGTCGGGCGGTCGGCGAGGCCGGCGTCGATCAGGCTGTCGGCGAAGGACTTGCCGGTGCTCGCATGCGACTCCCAGAGCTCGTCGGACTGGGTCTGGTCGACGAGCCCGGCTTCGAGCGCGATGTCGCGGATGACGTCACTATGGTCTTCAAACATGGGGAATGGGCGGGTAAGGGGTTATTTCTTGGCGGCGCCGGGATTGAGGCGGGCACGCATCATCTCGGAGTCCTGGCAGTAGTTCATCACTTCCTCTTCGGAGACCTTGCCTTGGTTGAACAAGGCGAGGAGGTCGGAGTCCAGCGTGCGCATGCCGCGCCCGCCGCCGGTCTCGATGTCGGAGGTGATCTGGAAGGTCTTGTTCTCGCGGATCTTCGCGGCGATGCCGTCCGTGCGGATCATGATCTCGTACGCGGCGACGCGCTTCTCGTCGACGGTGCGCAGGAGGCACTGCGAGATGACGGCCACGATCGAGGACGAGAGCTGCACGCGGATCTGGTCGCGGGCCCCGGCGGGGAACGCGTCCAGGATGCGGTCGACGGTGCGGGCGGCGCCGGTGGTGTGGAGCGTGCCGAAGACGAGGTGGCCGGTCTCGGCGGCCGAGACGGCGGCCTCGATGGTCTCGAGGTCGCGCATTTCGCCGATGAGGATGACGTCGGGGTCCTGGCGGAGCGCCGCGCGCACGCCTTCCGCGAAGGTCGGCACGTCGTTATGCACCTCGCGCTGGGTGACGACGCAGCCCTTGTGGGCGTGGTAATACTCGATGGGGTCCTCGATCGTGACGATGTGGCCGTCTTCGTTCTCGTTGATCCAGTTGATCATCGAGGCCAAGGTCGTGGACTTGCCGGAGCCCGTCGGGCCGGTCACGAGGATGAGCCCGCGCGGACGGCGCAGGAGGTCCTTGATCATCGGCGGCAGGCGGAGCTGCTCGAGCGTGTAGATGGCGGTGGGGATCAGGCGGAGCACCATGCCCAGCACGCCCTTGCCGCGGTAGACGTTGACGCGGAAACGGGCCTTCTTGTGGAAGGAGAAACCGAAGTCGCAGCCGCCGTCGCGCTTCAGGCGCTCGACCTGCTCGGCCGGCGTGATGGAGCTGACCAAGGCCTGGGTGTCCTCGCTCGTGAGCGCGGGGCCTTCGATCGAGACGACGCTGCCGCTGACGCGGAGGCTCGGGGCGCGGCCGACGTGCAGGTGCAGGTCGGAGGCGCCATTCTCGATCATGGCTTCCAGGAGCTGGTTGATCTCGTACGCCATGGTCGCCTTAGATGACGTCGTCGGCGACGGTGGCGCCCATGACTTCCTCGATCGTGGTCATGCCGGAGGCCACCTTGCGCTGGCCGTCTTCGCGCATGGTGCGCATGCCGGCCTCGCGGGCCTTGCGGCGGAGGTCGACGAGGTTGGCGCCGGAGTAGATCATCTCCTGGATTTCCTCGGTGATGACGAAGAGCTCGAAGACGCCGCGACGGCCCTTGTAGCCGCGTTCGCCGCACTTGGCGCAACCGGCGCCCTTCATCGGGGTGGCGCCCGCGATGTCCTGCTCGGTCATGCCGATGGTGTAGAGTTCCTTGGCGGTCGGCTTGTACGGCTGGGCGCACGACTGGCAGACGCGGCGCACGAGACGCTGGGCCAAGGCGCCGCGGAGCGCGGCGGACACGAGGAACGGCTTCACGCCGATGTCGACGAGACGGGTGACGGCGCTGACGGAGTCGTTGGTGTGGAGGGTCGAGAACACCATGTGGCCGGTGAGGGCCGCGTTGATGGCGATTTCGGCGGTCTCCAAGTCGCGGATTTCACCGATCATGACGATGTTCGGCGCCTGGCGGAGCATGGCGCGGAGGGCGGCGGCGAAGGTCATGCCGACGTCGCGCTTCACCTGCACCTGGTTGATGCCGGCCATCTGGTACTCGACCGGGTCTTCGACGGTGATGATCTTGCGGTCAGGCTTGTTGATGTAGTTCAACGCCGAGTACAACGTGGTCGACTTGCCGGAACCGGTCGGACCGGTCACGAGGAAGACGCCGTCGGAGCCGGAGATGAGGCCCTGGAACTTGGCTTGGTCGTCGGCGAAGAAACCGAGCTCGGGCAGGCCGAGCTTAAGGCCTTCCTTGTCGAGGATTCGCATGACGATCGACTCGCCGTAGACGGTCGGGAGGACGGAGACGCGCAAGTCGATGTCGCGGCCGCCGGTGCGGGCTTGAATACGGCCGTCCTGCGGGATGCGCTTTTCGGCGAGGGAGACTTCCGCCATCAGCTTGAGGCGGGAGATGACGGAGGCCTGCAGGCGCTTGGGCGGACCCTTCATTTCCTGGAGGACGCCGTCGATGCGGAAACGCACGCGGAACCGCTTTTCCAGGGGCTCCAAGTGAATGTCGGAGGCCTTGCGGCGGATGGCGTCGACGATCAGCGAGTTGACGTAGCGGATGATCGGCGCGTCGTCTTCCTTGGCTTCGCCGCCCTGCGGGAGCTCGACGGAGAGGCCGTCCTCCGAGGTCTTGCCGAAGACGTCCTCGTAGGAGACGTTGACCTGACCGCCGCTGTAGCAACGGGAAATCGCGTTCCGGAGTTCATCCGGCGGCGCCAACTTCGGATTGAGCGTGAGCTTGAGCACGCGCGACAGGGAATCGAGGGTGTCGGTATCCAGCGGGTCGGCGATGGCGACGAGGAGTTCGACGCCGTCCATCTGCAAGGGGAGGATGTTCGAGCGCTCGGCCTGCTCGCGGCTGATGAGCTTCAGGAGTTCGTCGGCCGGGGAGACCTGCGAGAGGTCGACGACTTCCATGTCGAACTCGACGCCCAAGGCTTCGGTGATCTTGGCCCAAGTCACCTTGCCGTTCTCGACCAGGTTGGCCAAGGCGAGGGTGTCGGGGTTGCCATCCGGGGTCGCAGCCACGGCCGCGCGGGCCTCGGCGACGTCGCCCGCGGTCACGAGGGCTTTGTCCTGAATGAATTGGATGACGAAATCGTCGGCGGTCGTCACAGTAGGGGTATCCTTGGCGGAAGGTGGGGTGATGAGTGCCGCTCCTTGGGGAAGAGCGGCACGGGAGCCTTGAAACCTAAATCCCACCCCTTCTTCGGCAATCGTAAAAGCGGTCGATAGAAGGACTTGGGCGAAGGCTAGAGGCGCGCGACCAACTGCTTGACCTGAGCTTCTAACGTAGCGATGTCCCCATCATTCCAAAGGACGTGCTTAGATTTCGCAACCTTCTGTCCTAGAGGCATTTGAGCGTCAACCCTTGCCTGTGCATCCGCGAGAGAAAGGCCCCGGGAGGCCAAGCGAGTCAGACGAACGGCATCGGAACATGCGACGCAGATGACGCAATCATACCCTGCCTCCAATCCTTTCTCAAAAAGGAGCGGGATTTCGACCACATGATGGCGGGTCGAATCGGCGACGGCGGCCGCGCGCAGGCGAGCCACTTCGGGGTGCAGCAAGGCTTCGAGAAAAGCGAGTTCAGCAGGAGCCCCAAAGACCTTCCGGCCAATCCAGGCCCGGTCAGGCAAGCCGTCCGCGCCCAGCGCTTCCCTCCCCCAACGGGCGACGAGCTGCTGGACGATGTCCGGACGGACCAAGACCGAGCGCGCCAGCTGATCCGCGTCGACGACGTTGAAGCCGAGGCGGGCGAACACGGCCAAGGCCGCGGACTTGCCGCAACCAATGCCACCGGTGAGCCCTAGGACCATGCGAGCAGGCTAGGTCGGCTGCAGGCCGAGGGCAAACCTCAAGCAGGGCTCGGCGCAGACTGCGTCCCGGCTTCCGGCGTCGGGCCAGCAGGAGCGGCCTCCCGGACCGGATTCGCCACCGGACTCCCCACGACCGGGGTCTGGATGGCCCCCGTCTTGAGGATTTCCATGATGTGGACGCCGTCCAAGGTCTCGTGCTCCAAGAGGGCTTCCGCGATCTTGCGATGCGCTTCGGCGTGCTCGGTGATGATCTTCTCGGCCAACGCGAACTGCTCCGTGATGATCTGCGCCACCGCCACGTCGATGCGGCGGGCGGTCTCGTCGCTATGGCCCTGCGTGCGCGAGATTTCGCGGCCCAGGAAGACGGTGTCGGTGTTCTCGTTGTAGGAGATCGGGCCGAGGTCGCTCATGCCCCAATCGCAGACCATCTGGCGGGCCATGCGCGTGGCCTGCTTGATGTCTTGGGCGGCGCCGCTGGAGATGTCGCCGGTGATGACGCGTTCGCCGACGCGGCCCGCCATAGCGGTGCAGATGAAGCGGGTGAGCCAGGTCTTCGAGCTGCCGTACGAATCCTTGGTCGGCATGAACATGGCCATGCCGAGGGCGCGGCCACGGGGGATGATGGTGACCTTGTGGACCGGCAAGGTGCCGTCGTCCAAGACGGCCTGCACGAGGGCGTGGCCGGCTTCATGGTAAGCGGTCTTGCGCAGGTCGTCCTGGTCGATGCCCTTGCGGCGTTCGCGGCCATGGGCGATCTTGTCGCGGGCTTCCTCGACGTCGCACATCTCGACCTTGTCGCGATTGCGGCGGCCGGCATGGAGCGCGGCTTCGTTGAGGAGGTTGGCGAGGTCGGCGCCCGACATGCCCGTGGTGATGCGGGCGATGCGCTGCAGGTCGACGGAAGGGGCGAGCTGGAAACGCTTGGCGTGCACGGCCAAGACGGCCTCGCGGCCGCGGAGGTCGGGCAAGTCGACGAAGACCTGGCGGTCGAAACGGCCGGGGCGCAGCAAGGCGGCGTCGAGCACGTCGGCGCGGTTGGTCGCGGCGATGACGATCACGCCGGCCTGGCCATCGAAACCGTCCATCTCGACGAGCAAGGAGTTGAGCGTCTGCTCGCGCTCATCGTTGCCGCCGCCCAAGCCGGCGCCGCGCTGGCGGCCGACGGCGTCGATTTCATCGATGAAGATGATGCACGGGGCGAGCTTGCGGGCCTGGTCGAAGGTGTCGCGGACGCGGGCCGCGCCGACGCCGACGAACATCTCGACGAAGTCGGAGCCGCTGATGCTGAGGAAGGGGACCTTGGCTTCGCCGGCGACCGCGCGGGCGAGGAGCGTCTTACCCGTGCCGGGCGGCCCGACCATGAGGATGCCCTTCGGGATCGAGGCGCCCATCTTGGTGAAGCGCTTGGGCTCGCGGAGGAAGTCGACGATTTCCTTCACTTCTTCCTTAGCCTCGTCGCAGCCGGCGACGTCCTTGAAGGTCGTGGTCTCGCGGTCCGTAGAGTTCAGGCGGGCGCGGCTCTTGGCGAACTGCATCGCGCCCTTCTGCGAACTCTTGAGGAAGCGGTACATCATGAACAGCACGACGCCTGACACCAGCAAGGTGGGCAGCACGTTGTACAGGAACATGGTGAGGCCCGTCTGGGCCGGGGATTCCTTGAAGTTTTCCTTCGGGACGGAGGCGCGCAGGGCCTCGAACTCCTTCTCGGTCAGGCGACCGGCGGCAGTGAAGCGGGACTTGTCGTCCGCGGCGGCGCCCTTGACCTCCAGTTCGCCTTCGACCTGATACCAGCTGTCGGAACCGGCGGCCGGATCGGGCTTCACGTTCAAGGTCTTGACCTTGCCTTCCTTGGCCAAGGCGAGGACCTGGGTGACGCCGAGTTTCTGGACTTGGCCGGCGCTCGGCGCGCTGTAGTTCACGAGCAAGGCGACCGCGGCGATCAGGACCACCCAGACCAGCAGGGATCGTCCGTTCACGCGGCTACCGTTCTTATCATCCTCGTTGTCGTCTTGGCTCATCGGGGGAGGTCTGAACTTAAGCAGGGGCCAAGCCAAGTCAACCGGAGAGCCCCCTTCTGCGGGCCGACGAGGCGCGCAGCGTGCGCCGGCGGCTGGCCCGGCACCCAGGCAATTGTATTATCCACCAAGACGACGGGGAGCGATTCACGGCGTTCCGCGGGGATTTTTCGGTTAATGAGGAGGTCCGATAGTTTGGCCGAACCCGCCGAGCCCAAGGGTTGGTAGCGGTCGCCCTCGACGCGCCCACGCCAAGCCAAGGTCGCGTCCAGCGGGACATTCAGGTAGGCAACTGCGTCAGCGGCGATCTCCCCGCGAGACAACTTTGCCCAGAGGTCGGCGTCGACGTCGACCCACTCCGCCCGCAGGCCGCTCTCTTCGTCGAGGTGCCCAGGCCGTAAAGTCCGCAGCTCCGGTCCAAAGGCGACCGGCGCCTCCGGCGGCAGGCTGAGCCGGCCAGCCTGATGTACCACGCGTCGCGCGAGCAAGGTGGCTTGGGTGTCTCGTCCCGCGGCCAACGCCTGGACAAGCGCGTCGACGGAAACGCCGCTGGCGGCCGACAGGCCATGCGCCGCGAGAAAACGGGCTAAGGCGGCGTGCGCCAAGGCGGTGGGTCGGCCACGCAGCGCGGCGGTCGCCAAGGATCCATCGGCCTGCACGCCTGCGCCCAGCTCATCCGCCCAAGCCCACAGGGCCGCCTGCGCTTCGTCCAAATGACGCGCGGACGCCCCGAACCCTTGGGCAAAAGTCTCTCCCAACGCCTCCGCCCCACCCTGCCCCAGCCAAGCGCGGACGCGGTTGCGCTGGGCGATGGGCTGCAGGTTGGTCGCATCCTCGCACCACGGAAGCCCGGCGGCCGTCAACGCGGCCAAGAGCTGAGCCTTCGTCAGGCGTGCCTCGATGAGCGGACGCCAATGGACGTGGCCGTCGCGGAACGCCTGCCAACCACGCGGAGCGGCCAGACCAGCAAGCCCCGCGCCCCGCGCCAACCGCATGAGCATCGACTCAACGACGTCGTCCAGATGGTGCGCCGTCGCGACCACACGGACGCCCTGCGCGACGCGTTGCTCTGCAAAGAAGGCCAGGCGGGCCGCACGGAGTTCCGCTTCGCTGGCCAGGCCCTCCGCGGCCCGCACGCCGACGACGCAGGGGACGGCAAGCAACGTGCATAGGTCCTGCACGAAACGCGCGTCGGCAGCGGCGTCCGCGCCGCGGACGCGATGGTTGAAATGCCAAACCCTCAGCCGCGGGCGCAACGCTGTGTCGGCCCACAGCGCCAGCAGCAAGTAGACGGAATCCGCCCCGCCGGAAACCGCCACGCCGAGCGGCTCGGCCGGATCCAACCGGTCCACCGCCAAACGCGGCCAGGCCGCGACGGACGCGCGCAAGGCGGAGAGGGACGGCAAGGTCGGGGCCACGGCAGGAAGATAGCCGAGCCCCCCGCCCTGCCAACCTAAAGCGACCTTAGAACGACAGGGTTTCCTTGCCGTACCAGCGGCGCAAGGCCTCGGGGACGCGCACGGTGCCGTCGGGCTGCAGGTTGTTCTCCAGGATCGCCGCCAAGACGCGCGGCAAGCCGAGGCCGGAACCGTTGAGGGTGTGGACGAACTCGGGCTTCCCGTCCTTCGGGCGGAAACGTATCCCCGCGCGCCGGGCCTGGAAGTCCGTGAAGTTCGAGCAGCTCGAGACTTCGAGCCAGCGCTTCTGGCCGCCGGCCCAGACTTCGAGGTCGTACTGCTTGCTGTGCGAGAAGCCGATGTCGCCGGCGCAGATCAAGAGCACGCGGTAAGGCAGGTTCAGCTTCTGGAGCAGGCGCTCGGCGTCGCCGCGCAGGAGTTCGAGTTCGGCGAAGGACTGGTCGGGGTGGACCCACTTCACGAGCTCGACCTTGTCGAACTGGTGCAGGCGGTTGAGGCCGCGGACGTGCGCGCCCCAGCTGCCAGCTTCGCGGCGGAAGCACGGCGTGTAGCCGCAGCGCTTCACGGGCAAGGCGGACTCGTCGAGGATCTCGTCACGGAAGAAGTTCGTCACCGGCACCTCCGCGGTCGGGATCATGTAGAAATCATCCGTCTGCGCGTGGTACATCTGGCCTTCCTTGTCGGGCAGCTGGCCGGTGGCGGTCGCGCTGGCGGCGTTGACCATCAGCGGGGCGTGGACTTCGGTGTAGCCGTTGCTGCCGGCTTCTTCGAGGAAGTACTGGATGAGCGCGCGGACCAAGCGGGCCATGTCGCCCACATAGAACGGGAAGCCGGCGCCGGTGACCTTCACGCCGCGCTCGAAATCGATGGCCTTGTTGAACCAAGCGATGTCCCAGTGGGGCTTGGCGGCGGCGGAGACGAGCTGGGCCTGGTCGCCCCACGTGGCGACGACCTGGTTGTCGGCCTCGGTGCGGCCTTCGGGCACGGAGTCGTGCGGGATGTTGGGGACGGAAAGGGCGACGGCCTTCATCTGCTCCTCGACCTCGGAGACCTTCTTCTCGAGCTCCTTCACCTTGGCGGAAGCGGCCTTCATCTCGACGACCTTGGCCTGGAACTCGGGCGAGCCCTTGGGCAACGCGGCCATCTCCTTGTTCGCCGCGTTCTGCGCCGAGCGGGCGACCTCGAACTCGGCCACCGCGTGGCGGCGGGCTTCGTCGGCGGCCAAGACGGCGTCCAGGTCGACCGAGAATTTCTTGCGAGCCACGCCCTTGCGGACGAGGTCGATGTTTTCGCGAAGGAACTTGGGATCCAGCATGGCCCGACTTTGCCCAAATCACCCGCCCGAGGGCAACGGGGAAGTCACCGCCGCAGGTAAATTCGTCGGGCCAGATAGCGGGCCAGCCAGCCGGCTTGCACCCGGTCGCCACCGGTCCCGACCCGCAGCGCATCGCCCGAACGCAGTTTCAGCAGACACGAGTAGGTCGTCTGATAGCCGCCCTTGCGGCGGCTGGTGTTCTCCTCCACTTCGGCGGACACGACGTCCAGCCAGGGCGCGGACTTCGTCCAATAGAGCCCGAGACCACCCTTCCGGATGCGCAGGCGGCCGTCTTGGCCAGACTCGATGATGACCCGGCCGAAGGTGGCCATGAAGGTAACGCCAAACAAGAAGACCGATCCCGCGAGGAACGGCAGGCCGAACAGGGTCGCGATCCAACTGAACTGCCCGGACTTGATCTGCATGCCATAAATGCCACCCAGCGAACCGCCGGACCACACCAGCATGAATGGCCAAAGGAACAGAGCGATCCAACTGCGGGTGGAAAGCTCGACCCGGAAGCCGGTCAGGTCTTCCGTCACTTCCAGACCCTTGGGCGGGGCTTCCGGCGCGGACGAACGCTGAGCCAGCGGCTTGGCCGCACGACAAGCCTCGACGGTCGACGTACGCTCGCAGAGGCGACAATAAGCCAAGTCTCCCGCCGGGGTGATCTCGGTCGGCAAGATCGGCAGGCCGCACTCGGGGCAGTGGATCGTCACGACCCTAACCTAAGTCCTGACGGACGCAGGGCAAGCCTCCCGACCCGGCCAAAAAAACAACCCACCAAGCCGAAGCCGGTGGGTTGCCCAACGATACGATCCAGGGAAAATTAGACGCGGACGGCGGACGGCGCGAAGACCTCTTCCGGACGGAAGAAGCGACGGATCTCGGCGGCGGCGGCGGCCGGGCTGTCCGAAGCGTGGCAAACATTGCGCATCATCTCGGTGCCGAAGTCGCCACGGATCGTGCCCTTCGGAGCGACCTTGGAGTTGGTCGGGCCGAGGAGCTCACGGACGCGGGCGATGACGTTGTCGCCGCTGAGGACGGCGATGATGACCGGACGGGAAGCCATGAAGGCCTCGATCTCCGGGTAGAAGGGTTTGTCGGCCACGTGGGCGTAGTGCTCGCGGAGCTGGGCAGAGGTCAACTGAGACAGCTTGCAGGCCTGGACGTCGAAGCCGGCGGCTTCGAAGCGAGCCAAGACGGTGCCGCAGAGGCGGCGCTCCATGCAATCGGGCTTCAAGATGATGAGGGTCTGTTCCATAGCGTTCCCCTCCAAGGAGAGGGTTGTTCAGTCTTCAGATTTAGGGCCCCTTTGACAAGCCTGAAAGCCAGAAAACCCCCTATTTAACGCGATTTACCCCCTATAAATGAGGCAAATCGCATGGACCGCCAGTCCCCGCCCCTCCCCCAGGGCGTCCATCCCCTCGTTCGTGGTGGCCTTGATACCGACCTGCGTGGGGTCGACCCCTAGGATCGCCGCCACGCTGGCGCGGATCGCCGGCACATGCGCCATGATCTTAGGCCGCTCGCCGATCAAAACCAGGTCCACATTGCCGACCTTCCAGCCCAAGGCCGCCGCCTCGGACAGGGCGCGCCGGGCGATGATCGCCGAATCCATCCCCGCCAGGGTGGCGTCGTGGTTGGGGAAATAATGGCCGATATCACGCAGCCCCGCCGCGCCCAAAATCGCGTCCGCAACGGCATGCAGCAGGACATCCGCATCGGAATGGCCATCCGGACCGACGTCCGAGGGGATTCTCACCCCTCCCAAGATGCAGGGGCGACCGGCCACCAGCGGGTGGATGTCGTAACCGAGGCCGACGCGGAAAGGTGGCTGGGACATGCCGTCTTCTAGGCCAAGTTTCGGGGAAAGGGAAGCCCTTGCACAAAAACCCTTGAAAGGCGGGCCTCTTCGGACAGCGTTAGGGCTTCAGTCTGTTAGGCGCGGTAGCCAAGTGGTAAGGCCGGGCTCTGCAAAAGCCCCATGCGTCGGTTCAATTCCGACCCGCGCCTCCAATTTAAAACAAGCAGGGCGTCCCGACCGGGACGCCCTGCTCCTTTTTCTGGCCAACGGCCTTAGCGGACCGTTTTGCTGAGGTTGGCGACGCCGTTGACCTTGGAGTTCACGCGCAGACGCAGGCCGTTGAGGCGGATGAAGCCGGTGGCGTCGTCTTGGTTGTAGGCCTTGGTCGGATCCGCTTCCATCGTGGCGATGTGCGGGTTGTAGAGCGAACGCGGGCTCTTGCGGCCAGCGACGTACGTGTTGCCCTTGTAGAGCTTCACGCGGACGGTGCCGGTGACGTTGCGCTGGGATTCGGTGATGAGGGCCTGGAGGGCGAGGCGCTCCGGGGCGTACCAGAAGCCGTTGTAGACGAGGGTCGCGTAGCGCGGGACGAGGGAGTCGCGCAGGTGCATGACCTCGCGGTCCATGGTGAGCGACTCGATCTGGCGGTGGGCGAAGTGCAGGATGGTGCCGCCCGGGGTCTCGTAGACGCCGCGGCTCTTCATGCCGACGAAGCGGTTCTCGACCATGTCG
>JBEGRN010000026.1:0-19988 GCA_041180425.1 Verrucomicrobiota bacterium | reverse complement strand
GTGAAGGATTTCTACGGCCTCACCGCCAAGGGCCAGGCGACGGAGTCCGGCAAGCTGAACATCACCGCCAAGGTCGGGTATGCCGTGTCGAAGACCGATGCCCAGCCTAGCTCGGGCGACCCCTCGTATTCCGTGACCTTGTCCCACACGCTGACCGAGCTGATCACGCACACGCTGACCTTCTCGCGCGACACCTCCGCCTCCTCCGCCGGTGGGATCACGGCTTCGAAGACCTACACCTACGGCGCTAACTTCAACGCCGCGACGGACCTCACGCTCAACCTCTCGGTCACCAAGAGCGACGTCCTCTCGGGCGCCACGGGCGTCAATACGATGGTCTACACCTTGGGTGCGGACTATAAGTACAACTCCCACCTTAGCCTCCAGGCGGGCTACAACCTCACGGATTCCAAGATCCCTGCGGCGCCCTCGGCCAACTTCAAGGCCAACACGTTCACGGCCTCGGCCGCTTTCCGCTACTAAGGCTAAGACCCCATGGCAGGCATGAGGGCGGAGGGTCTGGTTGACCGTCCGCCCTTTTTCGTGCATTTTCCCGACATGTCCCCCGGTTCAACGTTCACTCGGCACTTGCTTGGCCTGCTGTGCTGGTTCGCCCTCGCCAGCGTGCCGCTCGAGGCCGCCGACAAGGAAGAGACTTTGCAGGTCGGCAAGCCGCGCGCCGAAGAGCCCGCTAAGCCCAGCGAACCCGCCAAGCCGACCGAGGTCGTCCCGAAGTCCAGCTACTGTCTCCGCGCCCGCGACTTCATCAAGGTCGGCGTCATCAATGAGGCCGACACGCTCATCGAGCGTCGCATCAACCCTGACGGGACCATCGACATCCCGTTCCTGAAGCAGCTGGTCCCGATCGCGGGCCTGACCATCACCGAAGCGCAGGCCGAGATCACCAAGCGTTTCCGCCGCTACTTCAAGGACCCGCAAGTGGTCATCACAATCGTCACCTACGCCGAACGTCGCGTCTACGTTTCCGGCTACGTCGGCAAGCCCGGCCCGGTGAACATCCCGCCGGAGGAAACCTTGACCCTCGGCAAGGCCCTGTCGATGGCCGGTGGCATCATGGCCCGCGGCCGCCGCTCCGACGTCGCCATCAAGCGCATGCGCGACGGCAAGCTCGTGACCATCGTCAAGGACGTCCGTAAGATCGACTCCGGCGACGAGCCCGACTTCGTCCTGGAGGACGACGACGCCATCTACGTCGACGACAGCAAATTCTGATTCCCATGGCCGACAAAAACCAGAAGCCTGAGGACGATCAGGACGATGCCGCCCCGCGCGGCCGTGGCTACGGTAGCTACGGCAACTACGGGAACTACGGGGGCGCCTATGGCGGCGGCTACGGCGCCGGCTACGGGCCGGGTGGCTACGGCCGCTACGGCGTGAAGGAGGGCGGCAACCCGCTCTACGCCTACATCGCGATGCTGCGCGAACGCTTCTGGTGGCTCATCCTGACCGTCCTCGTGGGCGTCACCATCGCCTTGGTCCTGACCTACCAGACCATGCCCGAATACCGCGCGGTCGGCAAGCTGCGCGTCTTCCGCATGGCGCCGGACGTCACCGCGAACAACACCGCGGCGAACAACAACTTCAACATCACGACCAACGACGACTTCTACACGGCCGTCGAGTCGATGCGCAGCACAGGCATCATCGAAAGCGTCTCGCGCCAGCTCACCATCGACGAGAAGAAGCGCGTCATCGAGCCCTACCAGCAGGGTAACATCTTCAGCGGCCCGCTCTCCGAGCAGGAGGTCTTCGGCCGCCAGCGTGCCATCAACCCCCTGAAGTCGACCTTCGTGGTGACCGTCGAGTTCACCCACCCCAACCGCGAGCTGGCCCGCCAGGTGGCCGGGATCTTCTGCAAAGCCATCCAGAAGAACAGCGAGGACGAGCGCCTCACCATCACCAACCCGCTGGTGGAGAAGCTGCGCAGCGAGATCGACCTGATTGAGGAGCGCCTCCGCAAGCTGTCCGATAAGCGCAGCGACCTCATCAAGACGCAGAAGCTGCTCTCGATCGCCAAGGACACCACCACGCTCAACACGGAGCGCGGCGTGCTGGTCCGCAACCGCGAGGACGCCCGCAAGCAGATCGACGAGCTGGAGATCATCTGGAAGCTCATCCTGGAATACAAGCAGGCCGGGAAGGATCCCTATGACATCGCCCAGGTGCGCTCCGATGAGCGCGTGGCCGCCCTCGGCCCGAAGGTGACCGAGCTCCGCGTGCTCGTCAGCACGATGGAGAAGAAGTACACGGATGAGCACCCGACGCTCATCCAGACGCGCGCCCAGCTGGAGCAGACCCAGAAGGAGCTGACCCAGGCGGTCGCCAATTCCGTCAACCGCATCCAGGCCTCCGTCCAGAACGCCAAGTCCAGCTACGACGCCATCGTCGCCAACCTGGAGCGCAAGGACAACGAGATCTACCAGCTGCAGGCCGCCAACAACGAGCTCGAGCGCGTGGACAAGGAAATCCGTGGGCAGGAGGAGTTCCTCGCCCGCCAGAAGCAGAACTACGAGGAGCAGAAGCTCCGCTCGTCGACTTCGGGCACCAGCACCTCGATCAAGATCCAGGAGATGCCCTCCGTGGCCGATCGCCCGGTGAACAAGAACTACTACATGAACGCCTTGACCGGCATGGGCCTCGGCCTGCTGGTGGGCTTCGGCCTCATCGTACTGCTGGGCTCCTTCGACGACCGCGTGAAGTCCGCCAAGGACGTGGAGATGGGCCTCGGCCTGCCGTTGCTCGGCACGGTGCCCAAGGTCACGGAAGCGGTCGGTCCCGACCGCGCGTTGCTGGCCCGCCAAGACAAGGACAAGGTCGCCACCGAAGCCGTCCGCGCGATCTACTCCGCGATGAAGGTCAGCCCTGCCACGGCCAACAGCCGCGTCTTCCTGGTGACCTCGACGCGTCCGGGCGAAGGGAAGACCTTCGTCGTCACCAACCTGGCCCTCAGCTTCGCGCAGCACGCCGAGCGTGTCCTCGTCATCGACGCTGACTTGCGCCTGCCCAACGTCGGCCCGTCCCTGGGCTTCTCGGGCGACGGCGGCGTGAGCCGCTGGTTCAACGGCGAGATGACCTTGGACGAAGCCATCGTCCGCGACGTGGCCCCGGGCCTCGACGTGCTCCCCGTCGGCATGAGCTGCCGCAACCCGACGCAGGTCATCAACAACCCCAAGTTCCTCGCCATGCTGGACGAGATGAAGACCCGCTACGACCGCATCTTCATCGACTCCCCGCCCATCGGGGCGGTGTCCGACGCCCTGCACCTGGTGCCGAAGGTCGATGGCGTCATCTACGTGGTCCGCTTCAACCTCGTCCACATGCGCAACGCCGGCTCCTGCCTGGCCCGTCTGGCCGAGACCGGGGTCCCCATCCTCGGGGCCGTCCTGAACCGCATGTCCATCCGGATGGCTTCGGTCTACACCGACTCCTACGACCCCGCGAACAAGAAGTATTATATTGATACGGAAGGTTCGGACTCGTCCGGCTGAGCCAGCGGCCTTTAAATCGTGGCGTCGTCTTCCCCATGCGCCTCCTCCTCCTGCTCGTCTTGGCCTTTGCTTGCGTCGGTTGCGAAACCGTCCCGGGCACCGGCCGTTCCCAGCTCAACTTCGTCAGCAACTCCGAGGTCGCCAGCATGGCGGCCGGCGAGTTCGCCAAGATGAAGAAGCTGCCGAACGACCCGCGCCTCGCGCAGATCCGCCGCGTCGGCCTCAGCATCGTCGCCGTGGCCCGCAAGGAGGACAAGAAGGGCGTGCTGCCGCCGGCCAACCAGTGGCAGTTCGCGGTCATCGACGATAAGTCGCCGAACGCCTTCGCGATGCCGGGCGGCAAAATCGGCTTCAACGTCGGGATGTTCCCTTACGCCAGCACCGACGACGACATCGCGGTGATCCTCGGCCACGAAGTGGCGCACGTGCTCTGCCAGCACAGCAGCGAGCGCATCTCGCAAGGCCTGCTCGTGCAGATGGGCGCCGTCGCCGTCGATGAAGCCACCAAGAACAAGTCCGCCCAGACCCGCCAGGCTTGGATGGCTGGCTTCGGGCTGGGCAGCCAGTTCGGCCTCTTGTTGCCGTTCAGCCGCTCGCATGAATCCGAATCCGACCACCTCGGCCTGATCTTCATGGCCCGTGCCGGCTATAATCCGGAGGCCGCGCCGGCCTTCTGGCAGCGCTTCGCCAAGGCTGGCGGCAACAAGCCGCCGGAATTCTTCTCGACCCACCCGGCGGACGACACGCGCGTGCGCCAGCTCCAGGCCTGGATGCCTGAAGCGAAGGCGCAGGCCCCGCGGCAGCCTTAAGGCCGTTTAGCGGCCAGCCCCGCGGAGGGGGCAGGAAAGGTAGACGCCGCGCGGGTCGTTCAGCGAGCGGATCGCCTTGAGCGTTTCCGCATGGCTCTTCAGGAAGAGCAGGGCGGGGTCCTTGGACTGGGCGCGGGCGAACAGCGGCATCTCGTGACCGTCTTCGGAGAGCAGCTTCTGGAGCAGGTTCTCGCGGCCCGAATGCAAGGCCGGGACTTGGATGAGTTCGGCGTCCTTGATCTTGGCGAGTTCCTTGGCCTCGCGAATCGCGTCGCGGAGCCCGCCGAACTTGTCGACGAGGCCCTTTTCGCGGGCGTTCAGGCCCAGCCAGACGCGGCCTTGGGCGATCTCGTGGACGCTGTCGCGCTCCATCTTGCGGCCTTCGCTGACGACCTTGAGGAAATCCTCGTAGACGCCGTCGACCGTCGCCTGCACGACCGCCATCTCTTCCGCGGTCGCGGCGTGGTCCATGTCGAAGAGGTTGGCGTAGCGGTTGGTCTTCACGCCGTCGGTGCCCAGGTTCACCTTCTTGGCGAGCTCCTGATAGTTGAAGTGGAGGCCGAAGACGCCGATGGATCCGGTGATCGTGCTCGGGTCGGCCATGATCACGGAACCGCGCGCGGCGATGTAGTAGCCGCCGCTCGCGGCGAGGTCGCCCATGGAGACGACGACCGGGATGCCTTGCTTGCGGAGCAGCCCGACCTCGCGGGCGATGACGTCGCTGGCGAAGGCCGAGCCACCCGGGCTGTTCACGCGGAGGACCACGGCGCGCACGCGCGGGTCGGCGCGGAGCTCGCGCAGGTCGCGGGCCAGGCGGTCGCCGCCGATGGAGCCTTCGCCGCCCCAGCCATCCACGATCTCGCCTTCGGCGTAGACGATGGCGACGCGTTCGCCGCGGCGCGGCAGCTGGACCTTATGGGCGTATTTGGCCAAGGACATCTGGCGGAAGGAGGTGCCCGACTCGTCGGCCCCGACCCCGATCTTCCGCAGTTCGGCGATGAGCTCGTCGCGCTGCAGGATGCCGTCGACCAGTTTGAGCGACTTCGCCTTTTCGGCGTTGTAGATGCCGGCCGCATCGGCCGCGCGCCGCAACGAGGCGATCGTCACCTTACGGGAGAGGCTGACGTCGGTCAGCAGCTTGTTCCAGACGCCGTTGAGGAGCAGTTCGGTCTGTTCGCGGGCAGGGTCGCTCATCTTGTCGCCGATGAACGGCTCCACGGCGGACTTGTACTTGCCGACCTTGGTGACCTGGACGCCGACGCCGAGGAGCTTAAGCGTTTCGCCGTAATACATGTGGTAGGACGCCAAGCCCTTCAGCTCGACCTCGCTGGCCGGGTGCATGTAGATCTTGTCCGCGGCGCTGGTGAGGTAGTATTCGCGCTGCGAGGAGTTCTCCACCCAGCCGATGACCGGCTTCTTGGATTCCTTGAACTTGAGGATGGCTTGGCGGAGTTCGTTCAGCTGGACGAATCCAGCCTCGATCTCGCCGGCGATGAGCAGGCCGGCGACGTTGTTGTCCTTCGCGGCGAGGTCGATGGCTTCCAGCGCACGGAGGAGATCGACCTCGGGCATCGCGTTGCCGCCCAGCAAAGAGGCCAAGCCCGGGGTGCCGTGTTCCGGCGTGTCGTTGATCGCCAGGCCGTTGCCGATGACCACCATGGTCTTGGGCTTCACGACGACCGGGGTCGTTTCCGGCTGGGTGCCGCTGGAGCTTACCAGCCCGACCATCAGCACGAACATCAGGAAGCAAAGGCCCAACCCCGCGACGAAGGTACCGATGGCGGAGGCGAGGATCGATTTGAAGAATTCTTTCATGGGATAAAAGTGAGCGGTGCGCGGAGGAGGATTTGTCGATTACTTTGCTGGCCTGCCTAGGTTTCGCCAATCCAAAGTCGCCCTTTTGTCACCCCTTTCCGCTGGTTTCCGCCGCGGGGGCGGGTTACCATCTCGATATGTCCGAGATTACTCATGAACAGCCCGGAGCGGTGACCGCCCGCAAGGCGCTGGCCATCAACCTAGACCGTTCCGCCTATGGGGTCTTCGCCGAGATCGGCGCCGGCCAGGAGGTCGTGAGGCATTTCTTCAAGGCCGGGGGGGCCTCGGGGACGGTGGCCAAGAGCATGTCGGCCTACGACATGCGCGTCAGCGACGCGATCTACGGCCATCCCAAGCGGTACGTCTCCCGGGAGCGGCTCGAGCAGATGATGGGGCATGAGTATGGCTTGCTGGTCGACCGCTTGGCGACCGAACGCGGCGCCCAGACGCGCTTCTTCGCCTTCGCTGACACCGTGGCCACGACCCCGCACGACGGGAAAGGGCAGGGGCATTCTTGGATGGGCATGCGTTTCCAGGCCGAGCCTGGCGCCGCGCCGAGCGACGTCATCCTGCACCTGCGCCTCTGGGATCGCGACGCGGGCCGGCAGCAGGACGCCTTGGGCATGGTCGGCGTGAACCTCGTCCACGCCGCGCTGCATCGCCGCTCGTCGATCGACGAGTTCGTCCAAGCCCTCATCGAGGACGTCGGCGCGGGCCGCGTCGAGGTGGACTTCGCGCATTTCAGCGGCCCGGCCTTCCCAGGCTTCGACAACCGCACGGCGCTGGTTCGGCTCGTGCGCCTGGGGCTGACCGATGCGGTCCTGTTCGACGAGCGCGGCGTGCCCGCCGTCGCCGGCGAGTTTTTCTACAAGAAATCAGTGCTGGTCGCGCGCGGCACCTTCCGGCCGTTGTCGCTCGTCAACGAGGACATGATCAGCTGCGCGCAGCGGGCCCAGCCGCCCGGCCCGGACACCGTCACGCTCTACGAGATGTGCGTCGGGCAGGAGCACGCCACCGAGGACGAGATTGTGGCGCGCATCGGCTTGGTGGCCGCGGTCGGTCGGCCGTTGCTGGTCACTCGCCACCGCGGGTGGTACCGGCTCCCGGCGTACTTCCGCCTCCATACGACCGGAGCCGTCACGCTGATCGCGGGCATGAACAACCTCGTCGACCTGTTCAACCCCGCCCACTACACGCATCTCGAAGGCGGCGTCCTCGAGGCCTGCGGGCGTCTGTTCAAGGATGGCGTCCAGGTCATGGTGTATCCGATGCGCGGCGACCAGTTGCGCCGTTTGATCTCGGACCCGGTGGCCTGCTTGGTCTGTTTCCCGGAGACCTATCAGGTCGCCCTGGATGCGGTCGTCACGGCGGCGGACGTGCAGGTGCGGCCGAAGGTGGCCGGCCTCTTCGAGCACCTCCGCAACAACGGCTTCTTGGTGCCCATCACCGGGGCGAGCCGTCGGCTGGGAGCAGGAGGTGCCGCCCGCGGTCGCGGCGGAGATCAAACGCTCCAAGCTCTGGACGGCCTGACTTAAACCCACGCCCGAGGTTGCAGGTTCGCCGGAAGCCTTCACGGTGAGGGTTAGCCATGGCGCCGTTGCCTTCCTCTTTGCCCGCGGGCTCCGACACGGAACTGTCCTTGTCGGTGGAGCGCGCTTACCGGGAAGTCGTGGTCATCGACCGGCTCGGGGCGCTCTGGGCCTTGATCTTGGCGAAGTGCTTCCTCGCGCAATGGGCCATCGATAAGTTCGTCATGCCCATCAGCGGCCTGCGTTATATCTGGTCGCTGACCTTGGCCATGGCCGTGGTCGCCACCGTGCTCTACCTGCGGGCCCATCGCGCGCAGTTCGCGCTCTTCCCGCACCAGTTCCGCGTCAGCACGGCGATCCTCGGTGGCTTGCTCGTAGCCCAAGGGTTCCTGCTCTACGCCCATTTCGCCTTGGGCCATCTTTCGGCCGCGGTCACCGCCGGCTTGGCGGCTTCGCTCTTTGGGGCGTGGTCCCTCGCGCGCGCCAGCCTGAAGCGTGCGCCCGAACCGCTGGTCGGGGCTTTGCTCTGGTGGGGCTTGGCGGCGACGGCGCTCACAGGCGCGAACGACGATGCGCTCCTCTGGGTCGGCCTCGGCTTCTTGGTCGCACAGGCGCTGCCGGGCTTCGCGTTGGCGCGTCGCCTCGAGCGGGCCGCCCGGGTCTAGCCCTTAGGCGCTTTCGGCGCCCTTGCCGTTCAGGCCGTTCAGCATGAGCGCCAGGAAGCGCTTCATCGCCGGCGTCAGCACGCGGCCCTTGCGGTGCAGGATGGCGAGCGGACGGGCCACGCGGCGGTCGCGCAGGCGCAGCTTCACGAGCGTGCCTTGCTCGATCTCGGAGCGGATCGTGCCTTCCGGGACAAGCGCCACGCCGGCGTCGACCTCCACGGCACGCTTCAGCGTTTCGATGTTGTCGAACTCCATCGACGGCTCGAGCTCGATGCGCTGTTCGCGGAAGAACTGGTCGAGGGCCTTGCGGGTCGGGATGTCCTGGTCGAAGCCGATGAACTTGCAGCCCTGCAGGTCGGCGAGCTCGATCTCCTTCTTCGCGGCGAGCTTGTGCTTGGGCGCGCAGATGGCGACCAGCTGGTCCTCCATGAAGGGGATGATCTCCACCTGACGGTATTTCTGCGGGAAGGCGACCAGGCCGAAGTCCACGGCGCTCGAGACGACGTCCTCGTAGACGAGGTTCGAGCGGCGGTATTCGACGCGCACGTTGACGTGGGGGAACTCCTGCATGAAGCGCTTCACGTAGGGCGGGAGCTCGTGGAGGCCGATCGAGACGATGGTCGACACGTGCACGGTGCCGCTCACGACCTTGCGCATCTCCTGCATCTCGCTGGCGACCTGCTCGTACCGGTTCAGGATGTCCTTGGAGGCTTCATACAGGCTGCGGCCTTCGCGGGTCAGGCGGAACTGCTTCTGGCTGCGGTCGACGATGAGCACGTTGAAGTGCTTCTCCATCGAGCGGAGCTGCTGGCTGACGGCCGACTGGGTGATGGCATTCAGCTTGGCGGCCTTGGAGAAGCTTTCGTTGTCGACCAGGTCCCGGAAGATTTTGAGGTTCTCGATGTGCATGGTGAAAGGTCTTTGATTACTAAATCTAATGGAATGTTCCTTCAAGTGTAGAACGGCTTATCCAAAGAGGCAAAAACGCCCTTTTTTAGCAGATAGGAGGCGTTGACTCCCGCGGCTTAGGGTGTTCATACTGCTCAAATGGTCACCTACGACCAGTTTACTGCCCATTGTCAGGCTGTTTTGCAGCGTCTCGAGCAGGCCTGCCAAGCGGCGGGGCGCTCGTCGGCCTCGGTCCGGCTTCTGCCGGTGACCAAAACGCACCCCTTTGCGGCCGCGGAATACGCCCACCGCTTCGGCCTGACGTCCGTGGGGGAGAATCGGGTGCAGGAGGCCCTCTTAAAGCGGCCTCAGTCGCCCGCAGGGCTGCGTTGGGAGCTGATCGGGCACCTACAGTCCAACAAGGCCAAGCAAGCCCTCCAGACCTTCGATGTGCTGCAATCCGTCGATTCGGTCGAGCTGGCGGCCCGGCTCGGCCGCATCGCTACCGAGCTCGGCCTGTCCCGCGAGGTCTACGTCCAGGTGAATTCCGGGAACGACCCGGCGAAGTTCGGTTGCGACCTCGCGGAGGCCCCGGCCGTCCTCGAAGCGTTGTTGCCGCACCGTTCGCTCAAGGTGGTTGGCCTGATGGCCATCGCCCCGCTTTCCGATGACCCTGCGGTCGCCCAGCGCACTTTCGCCGAGTTGCGCCGTTGCCGCGATGGCCTGGAGACGCGCTTCGGCGTCAAACTACCGGAGCTATCGATGGGCATGAGCGGCGACCTCGAGCTCGCCGTGGCCGAGGGCTCGACGTGCGTCCGCGTCGGCTCTGCCCTCTACGGTTCCCGTCCCGTCCTATGATTCGCCGCCTCGTCATCCGCGACCTCGCCTTGATGGATCGCGCCGAACTGGAACTGGGCGCCGGCTTCACCGTCGTCACCGGGGAGACCGGCGCCGGCAAGTCCGTCCTGCTGGGGGCGCTTTCCTTGCTCGCCGGGCACCGCGCGGCGAAGACGGTGGTGCGCAAGGGCGCCGAGGAATGCGTCGTCGAGGCGGAGTTCGAGATCGGCGAGGACCCGCGCTTCGATGCGTTGCTGCAGGAACTCGACCTGCCGGTCTGCGATGAGGGTCTGCTGCTGCTGAAGCGTTCGGTCCACGCGACCAAGGCGGGCCGCATCTCCGTCAACGGTGGCGCCGCCACGCTGGCGCAGCTGCAGCAGCTCGGCGAACTCTGGATCGATTTCCACGGCCCGGGCGAACCGCAGAAGCTGATGCGCGCCGAGACGCAACTGGCGATGCTCGACCTGCATGCGAACCTGGCGAAAGCCTTGGCGCACTATCGCACAGGCTGGCGTCAGCGGCTGGCCCTCCTGCGCGAGGCGGAAGAGGCCGCCGGGGCGGAGAAGCTGTCCGAAGATGAAGAGGCTTTCCTGCGCTCGCAGTTGGACAAACTCAATTCCCTGGACCTGTCCGACGACGCCATCGCCAAGCTTGAGCGCGATCACGCTCGGGCCTCGCGGTCCCAGGAGTTGGCGGCTTTGCTGGGGCAGCTCGACGCCGGGTTGAGCGCGGATGGCCTCGGCGAGGTCCTGCCTAAGTTGCTTAAGGCCTCCGACGAGGTGGCCCGCATCGACGAGGAATCGGCGGCGCTCCGCGATCGGCTCAACGCGCTGGCCGCAGAGGCCGAAGACATCCGTGCCGATTACGCCCGCCTGGCCCGTGGCTTGTCTGAGGACGACGAATCCATCGGCGAGCTCGAGGCAAAGATGAATCTTTGGTTGGAGTTCCGCCGCAAGTACGGCCCTGAGGCCGTTCACGTGCGTGCCAAGCGCGACAGCATCGCCCAGCGGCTGCTTTCGCAGGGCGACGTCGAAGCCCGCGTGGCCAAACTCCGCGCCGAAGCGGCCCAAGTGGAGCAAGACCTCCGCAAGCAGGCGGCCAACCTCCATGCTGCCCGTGCCAAGGCTGCCGATAAGTTGGCGGGCGCGGTGCGCAAGATGCTCGGGGCACTGGGCTTTAAGAAGGCGGACCTCCGGATCGAAGTCGCCGCCGCCGACCTCGGCCCGCAAGGCGCCGATGCCGTCCGTTTCCTTTTCTGTCCCAACGCCGGCCAAGACCTCCTACCTCTCGACCAGATCGCCTCCAGCGGCGAAGCCGCGCGCGTCATGCTGGCCTTGAAGACCGTCCTCGCCGCCGTCGACCAGACCCCGGTGCTGGTCTTCGACGAAGTCGACGCCAACGTGGGCGGCGAAATCGGGGCGCAGGTCGGTCGCGAGCTCGCGGCGCTCGGCGCTGCGCACCAGGTTTTCTGCGTCACGCACTTGCCGCAGGTCGCGGCCTTGGGCCATGCCCACCTCGTCGTTACCAAGACCCAGGACGACCGGTCGACCACCGTCGCCATCGCGCCCGTCCACGGGAAGCGCAAGGACCGGGAGTCGGAACTGGCCCGCATGCTGGGTGACCGCGCGAGCAAGGTCGCATTGTCGCACGCCCGCGAATTGCTGGCGTCCGCCGAGGGCTGATCAGCGCTGCACGAGGCGGTCCAGCCGGAGGCGGCGGATCATCCGGAGGCCGATGGCCGCGGCCCAGGGCTTGGGCAGGCGCGCGCTGAACATGCCGAGCAAGCGGTTCTTCCAGCCCGGGATGACCTGAGGTCGCGACTTCGCCATCGCGTAGAGCGCTTCGTCCACGCACTCCTCGGCGGTCTGGCCCCCGAGGCCGGTGGGGCCGGAGAAGCCCGCGGCCTTGGAAAAGTTCGTCGAGACCGGTCCAGGGCAGATCGCCACGCAGCGCACGCCGTAGGGCTTGGCTTCCGCGTCGAGCGCGATGCTCCAGTGCAGCATGAAGGCTTTCGTCGCGGCGTAAGTCGTCATCAGCGGCGTCGGCTGGTAGCCGGCGAGCGAAGCCACCGTGGCGACTTGGCCGCCGCGGCGCTTGAGTTCGTCCCAGAGCAGGCCCGTGAGCTGCACGGGCGCGCGCACGTTGACGTCGACCATCTGCAGCGTGTGGTCGAGGCGGGGGGCGGGGAACTCCCCGTACGCCCCGAAGCCGCTATTATTCACGAGCAGAATTCTACCTTCTGCCGGCATTAGTTTCCGTAATTCGACGACAACGCCCTCAATCTGAGCGGGTTGGGAGAGGTCGCAGGTAAGATGAGTCAGCTTGCAGGTATTCGGCACCCCCTCCGGAGCCGTGCGGGAAAGGTTGAACACGGCCGCGGTGGTCCCAGAATTGTAGATGCGCGAGAGAATCGCGCGACCAATGCCGGAGGAAGCGCCCGTTATGATCACACAGGAAAAACTTCTGAGGAAATCATCGATGGTCTGGTTCTTTGACATGGACGCAGGTTCTCACGCGAAACCCCAAAACACAACACACATGAGCAATGCTCCGGTAGTCGTGACCGGGGTCCATATGGACCTCACCGACGCCCTGAAGGATACGGTGTGCGCCAAAGTCGAAAGACTGATGCGCCACAACCCGCGGATCATCCGCGTGCACGTCGAGCTCGTCTACAACCGCAACCGCGACCACAGCCGTGAGTTCGCCGCCCAGATCCGGTTGGAGTTGCCGGGCCCGGACATCGTGGTGCGCGAGGAATCCGAGGACCTGTACAAATCCATCGATATTTTGATCGATAAAGTCGATCGCCAGCTTCGCCGCCGCCATCGCCTGGAGAAAGAGAAGCGTAATCACCCAAAGTCCACGGATCTGGGCGACTTGGGACGGGCGGCGTAAGGACGGTACCGGCTAGTCGACGGTCTAGTCAGTGGCCCAGATGGTTCAGGACGGTCCAGTCAGTCCGAAAGTCAGCGCTAGCCGACAGTCAGACGGTCCCGACAGTCAGCAACAGTCAGTGCCAGTGAACCTCGGCCGATAGCCCGAAGGTACAGTCAAAGAAGGTCTCGGACCCCGGTCGCCGCAAGGTGGCCGGGGTCCTCCTTTTGGTCGAGTCGTTGCCGTTCTCGGCTCGCCCTCGGTGGCCCGTGGGCTTTTATGCCCCCATGCGGATTTATTTCATGGGCATCTGCGGCACGGCGATGGGCAATGCGGCGTTGTTGATGCGTTCCCTCGGACATGAGGTGCTCGGTTCCGACACGGGCGTCTATCCGCCGATGTCGGACCACCTGCGCGGGGCCGGCATCGAGATCCTCGAAGGCTGGTCGGCCGAACGCCTGGCCCAGCTTAAGCCCGACCTCGTCGTCGTCGGCAACGTCGCTTCGCGCGGCCATCCCGAGGTCGAGTGGCTGCTGGAAGCCCGCACGCAGCCGTACGTTTCGCTCCCGGAGCTCCTCCGCACGCGCTTGCTGAACGAGCGCCGCAACATCGTCGTGGCCGGCACGCACGGCAAGACGACGACCACGTGCATGGCGGCCGTCCTGCTCGAGGCCAACGGTGCGCAGCCCGGCTGGCTCGTCGGTGGAGTCCCTCGCGACCTGCCGGACAGCTCGAATCCCGGCCGCACGGGCGGGCCGTTCGTCATCGAGGGTGACGAGTATGACACCGCCTTTTTCGATAAGCGCAGCAAGTTTATCCAGTACCTGCCGCACGTCCTCGCGATCAACAACTGCGAGTTCGACCATGCCGACATCTTCCGCGACCTCGACGACGTGCTGCGCACGTTCTCACACGTCATCCGCATCGTCCCGCGCGACGGCGCGGTGGTCGCCAATGGCGACGACGCCAATGTCCTCGGTTTGGTTAAGAACGTCACTTGGGCCCCGGTGGTCCGCGTCGGCCTCGGCGCCGCGAACGATGCGGTCATCGCCGACTTCCAGGAGAGCCCGACGGGTTCTTCTTTCACGTTGCTCTGGAAGGGCCAGGAGTGGGGTCGGGTGCAGTGGGCCTTGCCCGGCCTCTTCAACGCGCGGAACGCCGCGATGGCGGCGGTTTCCGCCGGCTTGTTGCTCGACGCCCGGGATCCGACGAAGCTCAAGCTCGACGCCTTGGCGAAGTTCCAAGGCGTGATGCGGCGCCAGCAGGTGCTGGTCGAGCGCCCCGACCGCGTGGTCATCGAGGATTTTGGCCATCACCCGACGGCGCTGAAGCTGACGCTCGAGTCCTTGCGCGCCCGTTACCCGCGCCATCGCCTCGTGGCCTGCTTCGAACCGCGCAGCAACACCGCCGCCCGGAAGGTCATGCAGGACGCGTTCCGCGACGCGCTCATGTTGGCCGACGACGTCTACCTCGCCCCGGCTCACCGCGCCGACAAGTTGGGCGGCGAAAGTTTTGACAGCACGGGAGTGGCCGCCGCCCTCACCGCCGCCGGTCGCCGTGGTTTTGCGCCGGCTTCGAACGACGCCCTGTTAGACGCCTTGCGCCAGCACACGGCTGAAGGGCAGGGGGCTAGCTGCATCGTCTTCTTCTCGAATGGTGCCTTCGGCGGCATCATCAAGAAGTTCGCTTCCTGAGGCTTTGGCTCAGCGTCCGCCCGCGAGGCCGTGGATGACGGCCGCGGCGCGCGCGTCGTCGGCGATCTGCGTCTGCAGCGCCGTGAGGTCCGCGAACTTCTGCTCGTGCCGGAGGAAGTGCAGCCAGCGGATGCGGACGGCGTCGCCGGTCACAGGCAAGGGGCCGGAAGGCCGGAGGAGGTGCGTCTCGAGCAGCGGTTCGACCGGGCCGCTTTCGACCGTCGGCCGGAGCCCCCAGTTGGCGACCGCGGGTTCGGCGACGCCGCTCGCGTTCACGAGTTCCACGGCGTAGACGCCGAAGGCCGGCCGGAGCTCGGGGCTCCACGGCAGGTTGAGGGTGGGGAAGCCGATGGTGCGCCCGAGGCGGCGTCCGTCGATGATGGTGCCCGTGGCCTCGTAGGGCCGGAGCAGCATGCGGTTGGCCAAGGCCAGGTCGCCGTGCCGCAGGGCGGTGCGGATACGCGAGCTGCTGACAGCCGCTCCATCGAGCAGCACGGGGTCGACGAGCTGGACCGAGAGGCCGAGCTTGCCCGCGTCGCGGACCAAGGTGTCGCCGTCGCCCGCTCGGCCTTGGCCGTAGCGGAAGTTCGCGCCCACGTGCAGCGAACGCAGTCCTTTGAAGTGATGGAGCAACCAGGCCGGAAAATCCGCGGCCTCCATTGCCGCGTGTTGCAGGGTGAACTCCTGGTGGTGGATGAACTCGGCGCCGGCTTCCGTGAGCCGCTCGTCCTTCTGGGCGCGGTTGAAGATGAGCGGGACCGCTGCTTCCGGACGCAGGACCTTGCTCGGATGCGGCTCGAAGGTCATCACGCCGACCTGACCGTGGGCTTGGCGGGCCGCGGCTCGGGCGGAGTGGAGGACCGCGCGGTGGCCGAGGTGCACGCCGTCGAAGGCCCCCAGGGCGAGGTGGATGCTCGCAGCGTGGCTCATCCCAAGGCGATGCTCGGCACGGCTTCGTGCACGGGGATCAGGCAAGCCAGGAGCTCTTCGCGGGACATCGCCCCTAGGGCCATCAAGGTCTTCGCGCGGTCGATCTTCAGAGAGCCCGAGAGCGTGCGGCGCAGCATCGTGAGGTGCGCGCCGGGCCCGAGCTTGCGGCCGAGGTCGTAGGCGATGGTGCGCACATACGTCCCTTTGGTGCAGTGCACGCGGAAGTTGAGGCGCGGGCTCTCCCAAGAGAGCAGTTCGAAGGCTTCGATGCGGATGAAACGCGGCTCGCGCTCGACCTCGACGCCTTGGCGCGCGAGCTCGTACAGCTTCTTGCCGCCGATCTTCTTCGCCGAGTGCATCGGCGGAATCTGCTGCTGGTCGCCCAGCATCGCGTTCATCGCGGCCGTGAGGTCTTCGCGTGTGAACGCCGGGACGGGATTGGTCTCCACGGTGGCGCCGTCCGCATCCTGCGAGTCGGTCACCACGCCCAGCGTGGCTTCGCCGAGGTATTCCTTCTCCTGCGACATCAGGTATTGGGAAGCCTTCGTGGCCTTGCCCACCAGGATGATGAGCAGCCCCGTCGCCATGGGGTCGAGCGTGCCGGCATGGCCGACCCGGCGCGTCTGGTAGAGCCAGCGGACCTTGTCGACGACGTCGTGGGAGGTGATGCCTTGCGGCTTGTCGACGAGCAGGACGCCTTCGGGTTCGGGGAGGCCGGTGCTCATCGGGCGGTCTGCTCGCGGTAATGGGCGGCGACGATGCCGAGGATGCGGGCCCGGTCCTTGGCCAACGTGCAGCCGAGCATGTTGAAGCCGGCGGCGAGGACGTGGCCACCGCCGTTCAACTTGCCGGCGAGGAGGTCCAGGCGTAGGCGCGGGTCGCGGCCGCGGAGACTGCCCCGCACGCCGTCGCGGCCTTCTTCCATGAGCACGGCGATTTCGACGCCTTCGACCGAGCGCGGGAATTCCACGAGGCCTTCCTTGTCTTCCTTGGTCGTGCCCGTCGCGGCGTAGTCGGCTTGCGTGATTTCACCCGAGCAGATCTTGCCGTCTTCGTGGAATTGGATCGTGTTCAGGAAGCGCTTGGTAAGCTCGAGCTTGCCGCGGCTTTCGTGCTCGAACACGAGGAAATTGGTCTCGGCCGGATTCGCGCCACGTTCGATGAGTTCGGCGGCCAAGGCGAAGACCTCGGCGGTCGCGCTGGAGTAGCTGAAGCGGCCGGTGTCGGTCACGATGCCCAGGTGGAGGGCCTTGGCGGTGGCGGCGTCGCAACCGAGGTTCTGGCGGAGCGCCCCGTAGGCGAGCACATGGCAGGTCGCGGCCGCGGTCTTCACCACGATGTTGTGCTGAGCGTAGCCAGGGTTCGACGCATGGTGGTCGATGTTGCCCCAGAGTTGGCCGCCGAACTTGTCGAGCAGGTCCGGCCCGATGCGGGACGCATCGGCACAGTCGACCGCGACAGCGACCCGGCCATCTGGGACATATTGGTCGCCCGTGAGGAAGGTCACCCCCTGGGTATAGGACACCATGTTCGGCGGGACGCGGTCACGGTTGACGCAGAGGGCGTCGATGCCCGCCGCCATCAGGATGCGGCACAGGGCGACCTGGGAGCCGATGCAGTCGCCATCCGGGCGCATGTGCCCCAATACGGCCACTTTCTGGCCTTGGAGCCCTTGGACGAGCCCTTGGAGGGCGGGTCCCGCTGCTTGCATGCTGATTCCCATGGTGTACCTTGAAAGAAACAAGCCCGTCCGACCGCTGGCAAAGGCAAAAGGCGAGGTTATTTACAATCTAGGGTCCCCGCTTGATGCCCCGAATGGCTTGGGCATAGTACCTGCTAAACAGGCCCTCAAGCCCACCTCACCACCCATCCCATGGACAAGGACAAGAACAACAACAATTTCACGCCCCGCGCCCGTAAGGTCGTGGAGCTCGCCCGGGCCGAAGCACGCCGATTCAACCACAACTACGTCGGCACCGAGCATATCCTGCTGGGCCTGATCAAACTGGGTGAAGGCGTGGCCGTCAACGTCCTCGGCCGCATGGGCCTCGACCTGAAGAACGTCCGCGCCGCCGTTGAGAAGCAGGTCGGCCAGGGTCCGGAAGAAGCCAAGGCACCTGACACCATTCCGCTCACCCCGCGCGTGCAGAAGGTCATGGCGCATGCCGTCACCGAGGCCCGCAGCCTCGGCCACGCTTACGTGGGCACCGAACACATCTTGCTCGGCCTCCTGAAGGAAGGGGAGGGCGTCGCCGCCCGCGTGCTGCAGCAGCTCGACGTGGACCTTGAGCGTTGCCGTAAGGAGATCCTCGCCGACATCGACCCGAATGCTTCGGTCGAAGGCGAAGCCAAGTCCGACGACGCCCCGTCCGAGGATAAGCCTGACGGCGAGGACGCCCCGCCGCCCCGCCGTTCCGGCGAAGAGGGTGGCCGTCCCGGCCGCGGCGAGCGCCTCTCGCTGCTCAAGACTTTCGGTCGCGACCTCACGGAGCTCGCCCGCGCGGGTGAACTCGATCCTGTCATCGGCCGTAAGGAAGAAATTCGCCGCGTCGTGCAGATCCTCTGCCGCCGCACGAAGAACAACCCTGTCCTCATCGGCGAAGCCGGTGTCGGCAAGACCGCCATCGTCGAAGGCCTCGCCCAGGAGATCGCTTCGGGCGTCGTCCCTGAAATCTTGCTCGACCGCAAGGTCGTGACGCTCGACCTCGCGCTCATGGTCGCCGGCACCAAGTACCGCGGTCAGTTCGAGGAGCGCATCAAGGGCATCATGGACGAGATCAAGCGCGCCAAGAACATCATCCTGTTCATCGACGAGATGCACACCATCGTCGGCGCCGGCGCGGCCGAAGGCGCGATGGACGCGTCCAACATCCTGAAGCCGGCCCTGTCCCGCGGCGAGATCCAGTGCGTGGGCGCCACGACGTTGTCCGAATACCGCAAGCACATCGAGAAGGACGCCGCCCTCGAGCGCCGCTTCCAGTCCGTCAAGGTCGATGACCCGTCCCCGGAGGACGCCGTGCTCATCCTGCGCGGCATCCGTTCGAAGTACGAAGACCACCACAAGTGCGAATACACCGACGCTGCCATCGAGGCCGCCGTCCGCCTGTCGCACCGCTACATCACTTCCCGTCACCTACCGGACAAGGCCATCGACGTCATGGACGAAGCCGGTGCCCGCGCCCGCATCCGTTCCCTGAACCTGCCGCCCGAGCTCGACAAGGCTCAGGCCGATATCGACGCCGTCGTCCTCCAGAAGGAAGACGCTTCCCGCCACCAGAAGTTCGAGGAAGCCGCCAACCTGCGCGACCAGGAGAAGAAGCTCCGCGCCAAGCGCGAGAAGATGCTCGAAGATTGGCGCAAGAAGCGCGACGAGAAGCGCATTGTCGTCGGCGAGGAGGAGATGCTCCACATCGTCGCCGATTGGACGGGCGTCCCGCTCAACCGCATGGAGAAGAAGGAGACCCAGAAGCTCCTCGACCTCGAAAAGGACCTGCAGGGCAGCGTCATCGGCCAGGACCGCGCCTGCGAGGTCATCGCCCGCGCCCTGCGCCGTTCCCGCGCCGACCTCAAGGACCCGCGCCGTCCGATCGGCTCCTTCCTCTTCCTCGGCCCGACCGGCGTCGGCAAGACGCTCCTGGCCCGCACCCTCGCGGAACGCATGTTCGGCGAGAAGGACGCGGTCATCCAGATCGACATGTCTGAGTACATGGAGAAGTTCACGGTCTCGCGCATGATCGGTTCGCCCCCCGGCTACGTCGGCCACGACGAAGGCGGCCAGCTGACCGAACAGGTCCGCCGCAAGCCCTACTCGGTGGTGCTCTTCGACGAAATCGAAAAGGCCCACCCCGACGTCATCCAGCTCCTGCTCCAGGCGCTCGAAGACGGCCGCCTGACCGACTCGCTCGGCCGCGTGGTCGATTTCCGCAACACGATCATCATCATGACCTCGAACGTCGGCGCCGACGTCCTGCAGCGCAACAACGCCGTGGGCTTCGACGTGGGCATGGACGCCACCCGCGACTACGAGAAGCTGAAGGACCGCATCATGGACGAGACCAAGCGGGCCTTTAAGCCGGAGTTCCTCAACCGCCTCACGGACATCGTCATCTTCCAGCAGCTCGCGAAGGTCCACATGACCAAGATCGTGGACATCGAAGTCGCCAAGGTGGCCAAGCGCCTCCTCGACCTCGGCGTGAAGCTCGTGGTCAACGAAGCCGCCCGCGGCTACCTGGTCGAAAACGGCTGGGACGAGAAGTACGGCGCCCGCCCGCTGCGTCGCGCGGTGGAACGGCTCCTCGAGGATCCGCTGGCCGAAGCCATCTTGCGCAACGACTACAACAAGGAAGAACCGGTCATCGTCTCGGTCGGCGAGAAGGGCCTGGTCTTCACGCAGAAGAAGTCGGGCGCTGACACCGAGCCGAAGGCCTGATGTCCG